>NZ_JBEYVO010000019.1:0-230908 GCF_040644055.1 Streptomyces sp. NPDC047043 | reverse complement strand
AGTAGCAGGGGTCCCGTTTCCCATGCTGTTCAGCGCGGCACCACGGCCGATGATCAAGTTGACGCACGACCTCACGGCTTAACTACGCGGCATTGCCACTGTTACGGGCGAGTTGACAGTGACTTCGCGGGCACCACGACTGCCCGAATGTTGCCCTCGCGCTCCTCGGCACATCCCGGCGGGCGTTTCTAGCGTGGAGGCGTGACGCCTTCTGCAGCCTCTTCCGGTCCCGGTGCGCCCGGACTCGACATCCCGGTAGTGACGGTGGCCCCGGGCGGCACCGCCACGACCAGTCTGACCGTCCGCAACGACAGCGACATCGTCGAGGCCTACAGCCTGGAGGTCGTCGGGGACTGCGCCGCGTGGACCACCGTGGAGCCCGCGCGGGTCTCCCTGTACCCGGGCACCTCCGAGACGGTGACGATCCGTCTGGAGCCGCCGCGCTCCCCGGAGATCCGGGCGGGCGAGCTGCCCCTCGCGGTGCGGATCCTGCCGACCGAGCACCCCGACGCGGTGCGGGTGCCCGAAACCACCGTGCACATCGAGGAGTTCCACGAGCTGCGCACCGAGCTGCAGCCGCGCCGACGGCGGGGCTGGCTGCGCGGCCGCTACCGGCTCGCGGTGCGCAACGAGGGCAACACCCCGGTGCAGGTGGGCTTCACCCCCGGCCAGGCGGGCGAGGAGCTGGCGTTCGCGTTCAACCCGGCCGCGCCGAAGCTGGAGCCGGGCGAGTCGACCGAGGTCGGACTGCGGGTCCGTACGGGCAAGCCCGTGTGGTTCGGCAACCCGGTGGTGTGGCCGTTCACCGTGCACACCGCCGAGACCGGTGACCGGGACGAGACCCGGCCGGACGAGAGCGTCCACCGGCCGCCGCTGGACGCGGAGTTCGTCCAGATCCCCATCTTCCCGAAGTGGCTGCTGGCCCTGCTCGCGGCACTGCTCGCGCTGCTGCTGGCCTGGTTCGCGCTGGTCCGCCCGGCAGTGCGCAGCGCGGCGAAGGAGGCGGCCAAGCAGGCGGTCCAGCCGCGCCCCACACCTGCAGGCGAACAGGGCGACGGGCAGACACCCGGCAACGGTTCCGGCGGCGGCGCGAGCGCCTCGCCCGGCGCCCAGGGCTCGGGCCAGGGTTCCGGTGCGGGCGGCGACGGCGGCTCGAGCGGCGGCGGCACGCTCAACGGCCAGCAGAGCTCGGCGACCATCGACCTGAAGACGTCCGGTGGGGAGACCAGGACCGGCACTTACAAGGTGCCCGAGAAGAGCATCTTCGGAGTGACGGACATCGTCGTCGCCAACTTCCAGGGCGACGAAGGGGTGATAACGATCACCTTCGGCGACCGCAAGATCACCACGATCGCCCTGGAGACCTTCCGCAACCAGGACTACCACTGGGTCACCCCCATCAAGATCCCCGCGAACGACACCGTGACCATCGAGGTGACCTGTGCGAAGCCGGGCACTCCGGCCACCGGCCGCCGGGCGCAGGGATGCCACGAGGTACTGAACGTGAGCGGTGTGCTCAGCCGCACCGAGCAGTGAATCGGACCCCCCGATTCCGATCATTCTTGATCGGTGTCGACTACATCTGTAAAGACTGACAACTGACTGCGTCTGGAAATCGATAACTGGGGTCCGAAAACCGGCACTTGGGGCCGTGACGGATCACACACCACGAATGGAACCGCCCGGGACGGATCACCTCCGTCCCGGGCGGTTGCCGTATCAGCCCCAGGTGGCCTCGAGCTTGGCGGCGTAACCCTTCGTGTAGCCCGCGGCGTTGGGGTGGAAGACCGCGGAGGCGTTGGTCAGGTCGTTGATCCACGGGTCGGAGCCGCAGGCCCCGTGGTCCCTGAACATGGAGCGCATGTCGAGGAAGTAGACCGACGCCCTGGTCGCCGCGGCCCCGGTGCCCTCGGCCAGCGCGTCGGCGAGACCGTTCATGGCGGTGCGCTTGGTGGCGTCGAGGTCGATGACGGGGCAGGTCCCGGTCGAGGAGAGCGTCTGCGGGTAGCCGAGGACGAGGATCAGCGCCTTGGGCGAGCGGGCCCTGATGTCCTTGTAGAGGCCGGCGAGCTCGTCCACCAGCTGGTTCCTGGCGTAGTACGACATCCAGTCCGTGGCCGTCTTGCAGTAGCTGTCGCTCTCGGTGAGGCAGGCCTGGACGACGCTGGAGAACTGGGCGTCGTTGCCGCCCACCGTGATGGTGACGAAGTTGGTCGTGGAACTCAGCGCGGACAGCTGGTTGTTGCGGATGTCCGAGATGGTCGCGCCGCTGCAGGTGACGTCCTTCAGCGAGTACTCGGGGTTCGCGGCCGCCCACTGGTGCGGGTAGTTCAGCGGGCTGCGCTTGCAGTCACCACTGGCGGAGTCGTACGTACCCGCGCCGACCCCGGAGGCGTACGAATCTCCCAGAGCCACGTATTCCGCCTGGCTGGACGCCTGGGCGGGAGCACTCGCCGTACCCGCAATTCCGGCGAATGCCAGCACTGCACCGACGGCGACGGTCTTCAGTTTTCGCATGGGTTCCTTCAGTTTCTTGATCGCGGAATGCCGAAGGTAACCGCGGGTTGTTGCTCGGGAATTGTCGGTCTGTTGTCGGCAATTGACCCCCTTTCAGGAATGGTTTTGCGGGGCGATGTCGTAGCCTGTTCGCCATGTTGCGCCGCATACAGGCATTGCCGTGGATACATACGGCGTACGACATCGCGCTCGCGATGCTGGTGGTCGTCATCGCCCCGCGCTACGTCCAGGAGTACGACCGGCTCATCAGCTCGGGCATGGCCCTGGCGCTGCTCTTCCGCCGACGCCGGCCGCTGACGGTGATGGCGGTGGTCTCGGGGCTCGCGCTCGTCCAGTACGTGCTCTCGGAGTACCCGACGTTCCAGCTGGCGACCGCCCCGGCCGCCTACGACGTGGCGCTGCTCGTCGCGATGGTCTCCGTGGTCACCCACGCCCGGCCGATGTGGCACAGCTACGCGGCGGGCGCGGTCGTCCTGGTGGGCATCGCGGTGCAGTCCGGGCTCGGCCTGCCCGGCTCGCGGGGTTCGGTGGAGGTGGACCTCGTCACGCTGGCCTCCTACAGCGGTCTCGGCGCGGCCCTGTGGCTGACCGCCATGGTGCTGCGGACCCGGCGGCTGTACGTGGCGAGCCTGGAGGAGCGGGCCGCCACGGCCGAGCGGGAGCGGGAGCACCTGGTGCAGATCGCGGCCGCCGAGGAACGTGCGGAGATCGCCCGGGAGTTGCACGACGTGGTGGCGCACAGCCTGGCGGTGATGATCCTCCAGGCGGACGGCGCCGGGTACGTCCTCGAGTCGGACCCGGACAAGGCGGGTTCGGCGCTGAAGGCGATCGGCGACACCGGGCGGGACGCGCTGGAGGACATGCACCGCATCGTGCGGGTGCTGCGCACCGGCCGGGGCTCCGGGCAGGACGAGGCACCGGATGTGGATCGCAGACGGGTGTCGCTGGACGACCTCGAGACGGTGGCCGAGCGGGCCCGTGCCGCGGGGCTGGACGTGGACCTGGACATCGAAGGTGACCGGCGCGGTCTGTCGACGGCGGACGAACTGACCGTGCTGCGGGTCGTCCAGGAGAGCCTGACCAATGTGCTGCGGCATGCCGGTCCCGGCGCGCAGGTCGCGATCACGCTGCGGTTCGACCGGGACGTCGTAGTGATTCGCGTACTCGACGACGGTGCGGGGAAGCTGGCCGGGGCCGGAGGAGCGGACCGGGTCAGCGGTGGGAACGGGCTCGTGGGCATGCGCGAGCGTGTGGAGGTGTCCGGCGGCAAGTTCACCGCCGGGCCGCGCCTGGGCGCGGGATGGCAGGTCGACGCGGAGCTTCCGGTGAGGACAGTGGCATGACGGAGACGAACAACCCCATACGTGTCGTGGTGGTCGACGACCAGCCGCTGATCCGGGCGGGGTTCGCGATGGTGCTGGCCGCGCAGGGCGACATCGAGGTCGTGGGCGAGGCCGAGAACGGCGCGGACGCACTGAAGCTGCTGGCCCGCACCGAGGCCGACGTCGTCATCATGGACATCCGTATGCCGGTCATGGACGGCGTCGAGGCGACCCAGCGGCTGACTCGACTGCCGGACGGCCCGCGGGTGTTGGTGCTCACGACCTTCGACACCGACGAGGACGCCTTCGCCGCGCTGCAGGCCGGGGCGAGCGGCTTCCTGCTGAAGAACACCCCGCCCGAGGAGGTCGTGACGGCGATCCGCGTGGTGGCGGGCGGCGAGTCCGTCGTCGCCCCGCGCGTCACCCGCCGCCTCCTGGACCGTTTCGCGGGGAAGCTCACGCCCTCGGCCCAGCACGACGAGCGGCTGGACCTGCTGACCCTGCGCGAACGGGAGGTGCTCGAGCAGGTGGCCGAGGGACTGTCCAACAGCGAGATCGCCACCCGCCTCTTCATCGCCGAGGGCACCGTGAAGACCCACTTCGGCAAGATCCTCACCAAGCTGGACCTGCGCGACCGCGTCCAGGCCGTCATCTTCGCCTACGACTCCGGGCTCGTCAGACCACGGTCGTAGTCCCGCCCTCCAACTCCGGTCAGAGGGCGGCGGCCCGGAGATCGGTTTCCGAACCGATGTGCCGCGGCGCCCCGCCTCCGAGAATTTACCCGTACCGATCGACGAAAAGCGTCGGACGGAATTCCCGGGGGTCACCATGACTGCTTTCACACGCCCGCAGAACCGCAAGGCCATTCTTTTCGGCACCGTCGCACTGCTGATTTTCACGGCCGTGGCGGCCGCGGGCGGCTACTGGTGGAACGAGCGCAACGAGCCGAGCCAGGCGTCCAGGACCGACTGCAAGCTGGCGCAACTGCTCGTCGACTCCGCGCAGAAGATCCCCGGCGACCAGGCCGGTATCGAGAAGTGGGAGAAGAGCGCGCAGAAGCGCAGGTACCAGCTCGACGACGGATATCTCGGCGCCAGCATCTCGAATTACGAGGGGTGGGCGGCCACGACGGCGAAGGGGGAGGGCACGCCCCCGAAGAACGAGGTCCAGCGGCTGGAGGAGGAGGCCAACAGCCACTGCTCGGACGCGGACGTCACCCTCGTGTTCCCCCCGATCGCCTCCTGACTGCGCCGGGACGGAGGGGAATCCAGCTCATGGACACGACCGAAGACATTCCTGCACGCATGCCCGAACACATCGCCACCGCCGTGGATCTGGTCAAGGCCTACCAGCAGGGGCCGGCGCAGGTCAGGGCCCTGGACTCGGTGACGGTCGGTTTCGCCCGCGCCCGGTTCACCGCCATCGCGGGCCCCTCGGGCTCGGGCAAGTCGACGCTGCTGCACTGCCTGGCCGGCCTCGACTCGGCGACATCGGGCCAAGTCACCCTGGGGGAAACGGAGCTGACCGGGCTGTCCGACCGGGAGCTGACCCGCGTACGGCGGGACAAGGTCGGCTTCGTCTTCCAGTCGTTCAACCTGCTGCCCCAGCTGACGGCCCTGGAGAACATCGTGCTGCCCGTCACCCTGACCGGCCGCCACCTGAACGGGGACCTGCTCGACCACCTCGTCGGCGTGCTCGGCATCGGCGACCGGCTCTCCCACCGGCCCGCCGAACTCTCCGGCGGCCAGCAGCAGCGCGTGGCGCTGGCCCGCGCCCTGCTGGCCCGGCCCGTCGTGGTCTTCGCCGACGAGCCCACCGGCAACCTCGACTCGCAGTCCGGCGCGGAGGTCCTCGACCTGCTGCGCCGCTCCGTGCGCGACCTCGGCCAGACCGTGGTGATGGTGACGCACGACCCACGGGCCGCCGGGTACGCCGACCGCGTGGTCGTCCTCGCGGACGGGCGTGTCGTCGACGACGTGGACGGGGCGGACGGCGGCGATGTCATGCGCGCCCTGCAACCGGCGGGGAGGGCCCGATGAACACCCCTTGGCGGGCAAGCGTCCTGGGCTCCCAGCTCGCCGAACTCCTGCGCAGGCCCGGCCGGTTGGTGACGACCGGGATGTCGGTCCTGGTGGCCGCCTTCGTGGTCTTCGCCACCGTCATGGCCCAGCAGATCACCACGAACACCACCCTCGACCGCTTCCGCGGCACCCCCGAGGCCGTGAGCCTCGTCGCGACCGCCGGCGACTCCACCATCAGCGGTGCCGCTCTCGAGCGGATCCGCGCACTGCCGGGTGTCGCCGAGGCCGTCGGCCGCGTGAACTCCGGCGCACCGATCGCCGGCCCCTCCGAGCACTGGCTGGAGCTGCACTCCGACCCCGGCACCGGCCCGCTGTCCCAGGTCCGGCTCGTCGAGGGCGGCTACCCCGACCGCGCCGGCCAGATCGCCGTCAACCGCCGGGCCGCCGAGGAACTGGAACTCTCCCCCGGCACCCACACCACCCTGCGGGTCCCCGACCCCGAGAACCCGGACGACGGGGACAGGACCGTCAAGGTCACCGTCACGGTCACCGGCGTCGTGAAGAGCACCGCGACCGCCGAGCAGCAGTCCGGCGCCTACACCACCGACGCCCTCATCGCTCCCCTCGCGGACCTGCCGGGCTACGAGCACATCGACATCCGCGCCAAGGACGGTGTCCCGCAGGGCGAGTTGAGCGCGCAGGTGCACACCGCGCTCGGCAAGGCGTCCGCCGGAGTCTCGGTCAGGTCCGGCAGCGCCGTACGTGACCAGGAGGAGCGGGAGGCCGTGGGCGGGGACCTGAAGGAGATCTTCCAGCTGATCTCCGTGTTCCTGGCCGTGGCGGTGGGGGCCGCGGCCCTGGTCGCCACCTCGACCTTCCGGATCGTCTTCGCCCAGCGGATACGGCAGTTGGCGCTCCTGCGCGCCATCGGCGCCCCGCAGCGCCGACTGGTGACCGCACTCGCCGCAGAGGGCGCCCTGGTCGGCGCGGTCGCGGGCTCGCTCGGGGTGCTGCTCGCGCTGGGCGCCGGGCACCTCGCCCCCATGCTTGCCGCAAGCGCGGGCGAGGAGCTGTCAGCGCCGGGCTTTCCCGTGACGTACGGCGTGCTGGTCGTCGTAGGAACCGTGCTGGTGACCGTCGGAGCGGTTCTCGCCCCCGCCCTGTCGGCGGCCCGGGTGTCCCCGCTGCACGCACTGCGCACCGCGGACACCGTGACGGGCGAGCGCGGCATCCGCGCCGTCCGGCTCGGCACCGGGCTCCTGCTCGCCGCCGCGGCCGCGGGCCTCGCCGTCCTGCTGCTCGACCGGAACAAGGGTGACGACCGCGACCTCGGGATGATGGTCGTCGTCGCCTCGGCGGGCCTCGCCTTCCTGGCGCTCATCGTGCTGGGCCCGCTCCTGGTCCGCCCCGTCCTCGCGGTCGCCGGATGGCCGCTGCGCCGGCTGGGCACCACCGGCAGGCTGGCCGTCAGCGGTGTCGGCGGCACCCCGCGCCGTGCCGCGGCCGTCTCCGTCGTCGTGGCGCTCGGCGCGGCGCTGGTCTCCGGCGCCCTGGTCTGCCTCGCCTGTCTCACCGGCTACATGGAACGCAGCGACGCGCTCGACGCCCCCGCCGACTTCCGGATCACGGCCACCGGCAAGGGCTTCGACTCCGCCGTCGTACGGCAGTTCGCCGCGTCCCCGCAGCTGACTCATGTCACGGCCTACCGGACCCGCCAAGTGAACCTCGCCGACCGGGAGTTCGAGGTCTCGGACCTGGCCCCGGCCGCCCTGCCCACCGGCAGGGACATCGATGCCGCCACCGGCTCCCTCGCCGATCTGGGTCCGGGCCACGCGGTGATCGGCTCCGCCCTGGCCGCGGAACTGGGCCTGACCACGGGCGACACCCTCACGCTCCCTCCCCCACTCTCGGCTTCGCTCGAGCGGGGGAACCCCCATCGCGGCGGCCGTGTCGAGCTGACCGTCGCCGCCACGCTGCCCGGCCCGGGCCCGCTCCTCGCGGACGTGCTCGTCGCACCGGCCGATCTCGACCGGCTGGGCGCCACCGCGAACCCGAACGGCATCCTCGCCGACGCGGCGGTGGACGGCCTCGCCGCCCGCGGCAAGGCACAGCGCGCCCTGGAGAGCACCATCCGCGCACACGTCCCCGACCCCGACGACGTCACCCTCACCGTCCTCGCGGAATCCCGGGACAGCAGCAAGGACACGGTCCGCACGACAGGCATCACCGCACTCGGACTGGTCGCCCTCACCGTGATCGTCGCCGTCGTCGGCGTCACCGCCACCACCAGCCTGACCGCGATCGAACGCACCCGGGAGTTCGGGCTGCTCCGCGCGCTGGGCCTCGGCGGGAACGCCCTGCGCCGCACCATCAGCCTCGAAGCCGGTCTGTACGGCGTCCTCGGCGGCGTACTCGGCCTGGCACTCGGCATCCCGTACGCCTGGCTCCTCATCCGCACCGCCGTCACCGAGGCACCCCTGCGCCTGCCGACTGCCCAACTGCTGCTGGTCCTGGCCGGGTTGGCGGCCCTCACCGCACTCGCCGGTCTCCTGCCCGCCCGCCGTGCCACCCGGATCACGCCGATGGCCGCGCTGGGCGGCAGCGAATGAGCGAGGGCCTCCGCAGACGGAACGCGGACGAACAACACCCGGACAACAGCGGGGCAACGACCCGTTGGTTGACTTCGTACGACTCGGCAGCGACGGCGGGTCCCGGAAGCGGATGCGCGGACACGGGCGGCATCGAGCCATGTGCGGGGAACCGCTGTCCCCTTCATCACGTAGCCTGCATGCCCCGACGTCGCCAGGAGGTGGCCGACCCGTTGAACTCACGTCATGGACAAGCGATGCGGTTCGGCGTGCTCGGCCCCGTCGAGGTGCTGCACGGCAACGTTGCCCTCGATCTCGGACCCCGGCAGCGCCGCCTGCTGCTCGTCCGGCTGCTCCTCGAGGACGGCCGCCCCGTCTCGCAGCACACCCTCTGCCGCGACCTGTGGCCGACGGACCGGCCGGCGGGTGCCGCCTCCTCCGTGCGCGCCCACATCAGCAGGCTGCGCGCGGTCCTCGATCCGGTACGGCAGGGCAGGTCCACCACACTGGTCAGCGGACCGGCCGGGTACACCCTGAAGGTGCCCGCCGAGGCACGGGACACAACGGTCTTCGAGGCGTCGGTGAGCAAGGCGCGCGAGGCGCTCCGGGGCCGTCAACTCCCCACCGCCCGGCAGGAGATCGACGCCGCGCTCGGCCTGTGGCGCGGCGAGGCGCTGGCCGAGGCCGCCGAGCACGCCTTCGCGATACGCGAGCGCACCCGCCTGGACGGCGCCCTGCAGGACGCGAAGGAGCTGCAGACCTCGATCCTCGTCCAGCAGGGCGAGACGGAACCGGCGATCGCCGTCGCCGAGGGCCTCGTACTCAAGGCACCGCTGCGTGAGACGTCCTGGGCGCTGCTGATGCGGGCGCTGTACGCGGCGGGGCGGCCCGTCGAGGCACTGCGCCGGTACGAACGGTTCCGGGACATGCTCGCCTCGGAGCTCGGCCTGGACCCCAGCCCGCAGCTGCGGGACCTGCACACCGCGGTCCTGCGGCACGACACCGCCGTCCTCGGCACCGCCGCGGCCCAGCCCGGCGCCTCGCTCGCCGCGGTCCCCGACTTCACCGCCGCGTGCGCGCACCCGGGCCCCGGCACCCCCTTCGTGGGCCGGCGCGGGGAGTCCGCGCAGCTGGCCGCCCTGCTGTCGGCCGCGGCCGCGGGCCGCCCCTGGTGGGCGGTGGTCAACGGTGAGCAGGGCTCCGGCAAGACCCGGCTGGTGGAGGAGCTGTCCGCACGGGCCGCGGCGGCCGGGTTCACCGTCGCCCGCACCCGGGCCGGTCAGGCGCTCAGCGGCAACCGCGGGATCTCCCGGACCTGCCCCACGGTCCAACTCCTGGACGCGCTGCGGCAGGACGGCAAGGACTCCGCCGAGGACGAGGTGGCGCAGAAGGACCCGCTCGGCACGGTCGTCCACGAACTCACTCAGGCGCCCACGCTGGTCGTCGTCGACGACCTCGACCAGGCGCCGCAGGGCTTCCACCGCCTGCTCCGACGGCTCGCGCAGGTGCTGCGGGAAGCGCCGGTCGTCTTCCTCTGCACCCTCCGCAACCCCGACGCACCCGTGTCCAGCATGCTGCTCGCGGACCTGGCGCTGCTCGACGCGACCTGGCTGACCCTGGAGCCGCTGACCGCCGAGGACGTGGCCGAACTGCTCGCGGCACGCGGCGAGGACGCCTCTGCCCAGGAGGCCGCGGCCCTGCACCGGCGCGCGGAGGGGCACCCCTTCACCCTGGCCGAGCTCCTCGCACTCCCGCCCGACCGCCGCACCGGCCCGGAGGCCCAGGTCCCGGCAGCCGTGCGCAACATCCTCCACGCCCGCCTGCTCGAACTCCCCGACCAGGCCCGCACGATGCTCACGTACGCCGCCGCGGACGGCGAATGGCTGGACGTGAGCCTCCTGGCCGCCGCCCAGGACCTCCCCCCGGACGAACTCCTCCCCCTGATCGACGCGGCGGTCACGTCCCGCGTCCTGGTCTGGGACGCGGACCCGGGCACGACGGCCACGGGCCGCTACCGCCTCCCCGAACTCCCGCGCGACGTCGTCCTCACCACCCAGACCCCGTCCTCCCGCCAGCTCCGCCACGCAACCCTGGCCCGAGAGCTGGCGACCCGCCCCGACACCGACCCGGCGAGGCTGGCCCGGCATCTGCGGGCGGCGGGGCCCATGGCCCCGGCGGTGACCCCCGCCCGGAGCGACCGTTCCGCTCTCGGGCAGGGGTGAGCCGGGGACCGGCGGTCAGCAGCCGCGTACGTCCTTCGTCAGTACCCCTTGCTCCGTCGCGAGCGTGTGGTCGTAGCACGTGCCCGGAGCCCGGAGTCGATAGCGCTCGCCGGTCGTTGCGACCGCATGCCGGTCCTCGCGGGCTACGCCGAGGGTGAAGGTGGCGTCTCCGCTGTAGGTGTCGTCGATGCGGGTGGCGTCGAGGAGGGCGTGGTCGCCGACCGACATGATCACGCGGAGCCGGTTCGCGCTGTCGATGGTGGCGCGGCCGTCCAGGGTGTAGGTGCGGTCGATGCGGGACACATGGCCGTTGGTCGTCACCGACCGGTGGTCGGTCCACTTGCCGGTCTGGTCGTCGGTGTTCTCGTCCGGCGTCCACTGGTGGTCGATCGCGGCGGTGAGGGTCCGCTCGACCGTGGTCGTGACCCGGCCGTGGGAGGTGTCCAGGTAGCCGGTGACCTTCAGGTGGTCCTTGCCGCCGGTCACCAGGTGGCGGAGCGAGCCGTCGGTGTAGGTGTTCGTCACCGCCGGGTCCGCCGTCCTGTAGAACGTCACGGCACCCTTCACCACCGACTTGTGCGCGTCCTGCCAGACGAGGATGTTCGTCGGCGCGCTCCAGCCCGTCTGGCCGGCCGGCACCCCGAGCACCGACACGTCGACCTTGTGCGCCCGGCCGTCGTTGAGCTCACCCGCGAACGGGGTCAGGTCGAAGGTCAGCGGCCGTACGTCGAAGGCGTGCGGGGAGGGGATCACCGACCAGAGGTACGGGGACCAGCCGCCGGTCCAGACGTTCGGATACGGCGAGGCGATCCCGGCGACCTTCCCGTCGATGCTCACCTGCACCTCGCGGTACGGCCCGTCGTCCCCGCCCCGGCAGGAGTACGAGGCGGACGGCGTGACCGCCGAGTACCAGAACTCCTCGCAGCCGCCGCCCGACCCGGTGGCGTACACCTCGGCGAGGATCCGCTCGGAGTTGCGCGGGGTGGTCAGCGGGGTGCCGGTCGTCACGTCGTTGCCGGCGCTGAGGGGGATGACCTGGTCGGGGGCCGAGGAGGTACGCCGGGCGCCGGGCCCGGGGGCGTAGAAGGTCAGCGTCACCTTGACGTTCAGGACGCCCGTGTAGGTGTCGTTGACAACGTTGCCGATCAGCATGTCGACGGACTGCGCGCTGCTCAGCGTCTTCTCGTACTCGGTCACGTCCTTCTCGACGGACCAGTCGATCCCGTCCTGCGAGGGCTCGGGCGTCGACGTACGGAGGACCTGCACACCTCCGATGTCCAGATACCCGAGGCGGTCGTACTGCCGCCCCTTCACGTTCCCGTCCATGCGCAGCACGACCTTGGACCAGCTGCCCGGTGTGCCGCAGCCGGTGGGCGGGGTGTAGGTGCCGGTGTACGGCGTGAAGTCCTTGAACTGCGCCTCGGCGACCGTGACCGAGCAGGACTTTGTGTGGGGGGTCGGGACGGCCGGGGCCGCGGTCACGGGGTCGTGGTAGTCGGTCCCGAACTCCGTCGGCACGGTGTCGGCGGTGGCCGTGCCGAGGGAGAGTCCGAGAGCGGCGAGCGCACCGGTCAGCACGGTGGCCGTCCGGCGCGGACGCAGCGGACGTATCAGGGATCTCATGGATCTCGTGGGGGTCATGGGTCTCATACGGCGCAGTGAACACGCGCATCCTCGCCCCGGCCAAGGGGAGTTGGAGAGGTCTTGACCGATTCCGGTCCGTTCACCGACCGAGGGGCAATGCGCCCGTGACGCAGCGATAGCGCTCGCTGGTGGTCCGGAGTTCGTCGTGGGTGCCGGTGGCGACGATCCGGCCGTCGTCCAGGACCAGGACCAGGTCGGCCGCGCGGACCGTCGAGTAGCGGTGGGCGATGACCAGGAGGGCGCATTCGGCGGTGATACGGCGGATCGAGCGGCGCAGGGCGGCCTCGTTGGCCGCGTCCAGGTGGGCCGTCGGTTCGTCGAGGAGGAGCAGCGTCGGGTGGGTGAGCAGGGAGCGGGCCAGGGCGATGCGCTGGCGTTCGCCGCCGGACAGGGCGGTGCCGTGCTCGCCGGCCGGGGTGTCCAGGCCGTGCGGGGAGCGGGCGACCAGGTCGGTGAGCTGGGCGAGGGCGATCGCGCGGTCCAGTTCGGCGGGGGGCGCGTCGGGGGCGGCGTAGAGGAGGTTCTCGCGCAGGGTGCCGTAGAGGACGGGTGCGTGCTGTTCCACCAGGCCGATGCGTGCGCGGTGCCGGGCCCGGTCCAGGGTGCGGATGTCGTGGCCCTCGAAGAGGACACGGCCCGCGTCGGGGTCGTAGAAGCGTTCCGCGAGGGCGAAGACGGTGGACTTGCCGACGCCGGAGTTGCCGATCAGGGCGATGTGGCCGTGGCGCGGGACCTGGAAGGTGACGCCGCGCAGGACGGGGCGGTGGGGGTCGTAGCCGAACCGGACGTCCTGGAACTCCAGTACCGGGGCGGCGAGTCGGGGTTGGGCGCGGGTCGTGCGGTCCGGCTGCGGTTCGGGCGGCAGGTCCAGGACCTCGGTGATGCGGCGCAGTGCGCCCAGGCCCTGGCGCGTGGTGCTCAGTGCCTGGAAGACGGCGGCGACCGGGGACATCAGATAGAGCATGTAGAGGAGGAACGCGGCGAGTTCGGCGACCGAGCCGTCGTGGCCGGCCACCCGTATGCCGCCGATCAGGAGGACGAGCAGGAAGGAGCCGTTGATGGTGAGGGTGACCGCCGGGGCGATCACCGCGTCGAGGGCGCCGACCCGCACGCTCTGGGCGTAGGCGCGGCGGGCCTGCCGTCCGATGCGCAGGGTCTCGCGCTCCTCCGCGCGGGAGGCGCGCACCGTGCGGATGGCGCCGAGCGCGCGCTCCAGTTCGGCGGTCATCGCGCCGGTGGCCTGCTGGGCGTGCAGCGAGGCCCGTTCGATGCCTTCGAGTACCGACGCCACCGCCAGTGAGCCGAGCACGATCACGGCCAGGACCAGCAGGAACAGCACCCAGTCGAGCCACACCATCAGCGCGACGACGCCGATCATGCCGACGCTGCCGGTGACCGCGTCGGTGAAGCCCGCGGAGACGAGCAGCCGCAGCGCCGTGCTGTCGGCGGCCGTGCGGGCGATGAGGTCGCCGGTGCGGTGTCGGTCGTAGGTGCGCATGGGCAGGCGCAGGAGGTGGCTGATCAGGTCGAGGCGCAGGCCCAGTACGACGCCCTCGCCGGTGCGGGCGAGGACGTAGCGTGCGACCGCCTGGACGGCGGCCTGGGCGAGGAACAGCGCGACCAGCAGTGCGACCGCGCCGCCCGTGGCGGTGCCCGCGCCCGCCGCCTCGATGACCCGTTTGACCACCAGGGGCTGGGCGAGGGCGAGCGCGGAACCGGCCAGCGCGAGCGCCGCGGCCAGGCAGATCCTGCGGCCGTGGCCGCGCAGGACCCGGCGGATCTCCTGGGTCGCGGTGCGCTGTCGGCCTTCGGTCGCCGGGTCCCGCTCGCTCACCCTGCTCGTCCCACGTGTGCGGACCCGAAGCGCTGGAGCACCGTGAAGCCGGTCCTGACCCCGGGGATGTCGGCGAGCACCTCCTCGTACAGCTCGGCCCAGGCGTGGAAGGCGAAGCGGCCGCCGATGGACGAGCGCTGCCGGGCGACCACGACCTCGGCGGGCAGGCCGAGCGTGGTGAGGTAGGTGACGAGGGCGTACGAGCGGGGCAGGCACAGCGCGTCGGGGTCGGCGAGGCGGAGTGCGGTGAGGCAGGGCAGCACCTCGCGGCGGGCGAGCGCGATCGCCTCGCGCGGGTCCGGCTCGCCCATGGTCACGGGCCGCAGCGCGCGCAGGGCCTGCTGGGCCTCGGGCCAGCCGCACCGTCGCAGGAGACGTGCGGCGCGGACCGTGCGGGCGGCGGCCAACAGCCGTGCCCGCCGGGGCGGTTGAGCCGCGCACCCGGAGTCCCAGAGCAGGAACTCCCAGTCGGCGGTGGGGTCTTTCATGGCGCCGGCTCGGCCAGGTGGTTCTCGGCGAGGCTGCCGGTGAGGGCGTCGAGGCCCTCGCGCAGGGTGGCTTCATTGGCGTCGATGCGCTTGCCGAGGTGCCGTACCGCCTCGTCGGCGGTGTCGTACTGGAGGGCGGCCTGCAGCATGAGGGTGGCGACGGGGTTCAGCTCGTAGTAGGCACCCTCCGCGCCGTCGAGCAGCACGCCCGCGCCGTCCGCGGGGTCGAAGACGGTCTGGTCGGTGAGCTTGAGCAGGGGCATCGGAGGTCACCTCGGGACGGGTCGGGCCAGTCGTGTCTCCAGGTCGCGCAGATAGAGCTCGACCATGGCGGAGCAGAGCAGGTTCTCGGCGTTGCGGCGCAGCGCCCGGGGGTCGGCGAGCACCTCGTCGAGACGGCGCGGGTCGACGACGCCGAGGCCGGTGAGCCGGGCGTCGGGGTCGCCGAGGATCCGGGCGAGCGCGTCGGGGTGGCGCAGGCACCAGGTCTCGTCGGGCGAGCCCAGCCAGGTCCGCCCGTAGTGCCGCCACACGTCGGGCGGCAGCCGGTGGGAGGCGGCCAGCCGCAGCACGGGCTTGTCGATGGTGCGGCCCGCGTGCGGGATCAGCCGGTACGCGTCGGGCAGCCGGGCCGCGAGCCGGCGCAGCATCCGGCCGCCGAGAGGGTCGGCGAGATGGATGCCGCGCGGCTGCCACAGGGCGAGGTTCAGGGTGTGTTGCTGGGGAAAGAAGTCCAGGTCGTACGTCTCGGGGGCGGCGTCCGGCACAGGCACCAGAAAGTCACTGCCGAGCTCCACCTCGGCCCACGCCTGCGGGTCGCCGTAGAGGGAGTAGGAGGGCCGGAAACTGCGCAGCAGGCGGCTCGACTCCCAGCGGGTGCCGAGCAGTCCGCGCAGCATCCGCCATTTCTCGTACGGCGGCACGTCACCGGTGAGGATGTCGTACACCCCGTAGCGCATCGGCCCGAACATGACGTCGCCCGACAGCCCGGACAGCACCACGCGCACCCCGTCGGCCGCGATCCGGTCGGCGACCCGTTCCAGGGACCGCGGCCAGACGTGGTTGAAGGGGTGGGGGAAGTCGCAGGTGGTGTCGAGGTAGTCGGCGTCGTCGGCGCGGGGGACGGTCACCAGCGGCACCCGGAGGTGCCGGCACACCTGGCGGGCGTACGCGGACTCGTCGGCGGACGGGTCGTCGGTGCCCATGTGGTACGCAGTGACGTCGGCGCCGTGGTCGGTGAGCGCCGCCAGCACGGTGGCCGAGTCGACGCCGCCGGAGAGCAGGATGCCGATGCGGCCGCCGGTGTAGGGCCGGGTCTCCTCCAGCAGCAACTCGTAGGTGAGGCGGGTGTACTCGCGCAGCGTGGTGCGGCGCGGCAGGTCCAGGGGGGTGGCCCGGTCGTAGGTCTCGGTGCGGGTGGCGCGGGGCCCGAAGACGGTGAACCGGCCGCGGCGCAGCCGCCCGAGGTGCGGATAGAGGAAGACGTCCTCGCCCCGGCAACTGCGCCACAGCCGCTCCCGGTCGAACTCGGGGAAGCCGTCGTCGAGCAGATCCCTCGGGTCCGAGGACCAGCGGACCTCCGCCCCGGCCCTGCGGTGGAAGATCTGGTCGGGGCTGGACAGCCCGCGGAAGAAGAGGACCCGCTGCCGTGTGACGACGCAGCCGGAGAGCTCCGCGGGGAGCGCGGTGAGCAGTCCGTTGAGGGCGTCGCATTCCTCGGCGGCCACCGCGGAGGAAAGTCTCTGGATGAATTCCAGAGATGGACGGAATGTGAGCGGTCCGACGAAAAGGACACGCGAGCCGTTTCCCGGCTGCGGCGGCCCCTGGCGAATTCCGGAGCCGGGGCTTGCGGGGCTGAGCCATTGCCGCGAAAAGCACGCGCAGGGATCGTACGGCATATCGGCTGTGGCTCCGAGTACGGCCCGCCCCGAGCACCCGACGTAGTCCACGACCAGGTGCGACGGGCCGGGCCGACGGTGTGTCACAGGATGTTGCCGTGTGAGAGGAGGTCAGGAGTGCCACGCCTGAGCAGGCCTGTCAGTTCCTCGATTCGCCCGAGGCGGACGAGGGTGGGGGCCGTGTACTTCAGCATTGTTCTCTCACCTACTTTCCCTCCCCTTTAACCTATTACGGCCCGTCTGGAAGTTCTCGGCGAGACGGGCAAAAACAGACAAAATCAGGTTGACCGCGCAATCACAGCGAGCACGGAATATTGACGGCTCAACCTGCCCGGCGGCCGCGGCTCAGCGCGCGGGCGCACCAGGTGATGACCGCCGCGTTGACCAGTGCGCCGAGGGCGACGGCCACCACGAGCATCGCGGTGCCGTCCGGGAGGACGAGCAGGACGAGGCTCACGGGGGCCGTGGCGAGGAGGGGGATGACGCCTGCCATGGACTCGTCCGAGTTCGCGCTCACCACCAGCGCCCATATGAACAGGGCGGCGCAGATCACGACGTAGACGAGGGCGATGGTGCCGCCGGCCGAGAGGCGCGGGCGGCGGGGGACGGTTCGGCCGGGATCGGTGCCGGTCACGGGGTTGGCTCCTCGGTCGTTGTCGTGGTCGTGGTGGGCGTCGTCAGAGGTGGGCGCCGGGTGGGTTGGGGCGGGCGAGGCCCAGGTCGTAGGCGAGGATCGTCGCCTGGACGCGGTCGCGCAGGCCGAGTTTCCGCAGCAGGGCGTTGACGTGGGACTTCACCGTGCCGACGGTGATGCCGAGTTGCTCGGCGATCTCCGCGTTGGTGAGCCCGGTGGCGACCAGGGTGAGGACGCCCCGCTGGCTGGCGGTGAGGCTCTCCAGTTCGGCGGGGCCGCTGCCGTCCCGGGTCTCGGGGACCCGTCCGGAGGCGTAGTGGCCGATGAGGCGGCGGGTCGCGGACGGGGCGAGCACGCTCTCGCCGGCGGCCACCACCCGGATGCCGTGCAGCAGTTCGGAGGGGTGCACGTCCTTGAGGAGGAACCCGGAGGCGCCCGCACGCAGCGCGTCGAAGACGTACGCGTCGAGGTCGAAGGTGGTCAGGACGAGCACGCGGGGCGCGTCCTCGCGGCCCGTGATGATGCGGGTGGCGGCGATGCCGTCCAGTTCCGGCATGCGTACGTCCATCACGACCACGTCCGGTGCCAACTCCTCGGCGAGACGCACCGCTTGGGCGCCGTCGGCGGCCTCACCGACCACCGTCATGTCCTCTTCGGCGTCGATCACGGCGGCGAATCCCGCCCGGACGATGCCCTGGTCGTCGACGACCAGCACGCGGAGGCTCATCGCGCCCCTGCCCCTTCCTGATCCTGCTGTTCCTGCCCGAGCGGCAGCCGGAGTCCGACCGTGCCCTGCGGGCCGGTGGTCAGGGTGCCGTCGAGTGCGGCGACCCGCGCCGCCAGCCGTTCCCGTACGGCGGCCCGGGCGGCGTCCGGCACCCCCGTGGCCGTGAGCGTCAACGTACCGTCGACCACGTCGAGTTCGAGCAACGCGGGCTCCTCACCGCAGGCCGCGAGCAGCGTCTCGGCGGCGTGGTAGGCGGCGAGGTCCACGGCGGTGGGCAGGCGTTCCGGTACGCGGTCGGTCAGCCGTATCTCCAACTCACGGCCGGTGGCGCGGAGTTGCCGGGCGAGCAGGTCGAGGGCCTGGAGGGTGGGCTGCGGCCGCAGTTCGCCCGCTGCCTCGCCCTCACCGTCCCGCACCGCGTCGAGCAGGGCGCGCATCGCGGCCAGCGCCTCCCGGGCGCGCTCGGCGGTCACGTCGAGCCGGCCCGCCTCCGCCTCCGCGACCATGTCGGCGGTGCGCGCCAGCACCGTGGTCTCGAGCCCGGCGGCGATCCGCCGCCGCTCGGCCCACGCGTCCCGCACGGCCTCCTCGGTCCAGGCGGCGAGCCGCTCGTCCCGCTCGCCCCGGTCGGCCCGTTCCCGCCGGCCCCACCGGGCCCCGCCCCACCGGGCCACGTCGGCCGCCGCCTCCGTCCCGGCCACCGCCCACGCGGCGACCTCCCAGGTGGAAGCCGTCGTGCCCCGGTCGAGGACGGCGAGGGTCACGGCGGTCGCGTGCACGACCACGGCCGCCGCCTTCCACCACACAGCCGCAGCCTTACGACACGCTCCGTCCGCTGTGCGAGCCGCCTCCACGGCCAGCGCGGCACACGTGGCGAGCATGCTCAGCGCGGGCGGCAGGACCACCGGCCCCGAGTAGTCGCCCACCGCCATCGCCGCCGGCCACAGCAGAGCCAGCCCTAGCAGTGCCCCGTATGCCGTGCGGGGCGCCCGGCGCAGCCACAGCAGCGCGACCGCCTGGGCCGCCGCCAGCAGCGCGAAGAGCACGCCCGCCGAGACATGCGAACCGCCCGACGTCGTCTCCGCATGGATCACCAGCGCCGGCAGCAGCGGCTGCACGACCAGTCCCACGGCCGCCGTCACCTGCGCCGGACGGTAGCCGCGCGGGACGGTCCGCTCCACCGGGGCGGCGGTACGGCCGGGCAGGGCCGCCCGTACCTCCCAACCGCCGTCCGCCGTGGGACCGGTGTGCAGGGTGCCGCCCGCCTCCCGTGCCCGGGAGCGCAGGAAGCCCTGGCCGCGTCCGCCGCCGAGGCCCGCGCCGTGCGCCCCCGAACCGGTGGGCGGTGCCGCGCTGGTGACGACGACGTCCGTGCGGGTGTCGCCGTGGCGGACCAGCACCGTCGTGTGCGCACCGGGCGCGTACCGTGCCACGTTGGTAAGCCCCTCGCGCACGATGCCGAAGGCCGCGTCCGCGACGGCGCCGTCCGGCAGGGCGTCGATCTCGCAGTCCACCTGCTGGTCGAGGCGGCGGAAGCCCGCGACCAGGTCCAGCAACCGCTCCTGCGGCGAGGGCAGTTCCTCCCGCGAGGGCGCAGGAGCCCGTACGGCGCCGAGTGCCCGGGTGACCTCACGACCGGTCTCGACGGCGAACTCGAGGGCTTCGTCGGCGAGTTCGGGACGCCGCTCGCGAAGTCCGAGCGCCGCACCCGCCGTCACGACCACAGCCGTCAGATGATGGGCGCTGACGTCGTGCAACTCCCTTTCCATACGGCGGCGTTCGACCGCCGGAAGCCGGTGCCGCTCGGCCTCGGCCCGCCTGAGCATCTCCTCGGCGGCCCGCCGGGCGCGCCGGGTCCGCCGTACGAGAAGACCGGCGCCGCACGCGACGACGTACAGCAGAGCCGTGAGGACGAGGTCGAGGCCGTTCCTGTCGCTGAGGCCGTGCAGGGTGATGTTCTGCAGCAGCTGCCACAGAGCGAGGGCCACCGTGCTCAACAGGGCGGTGAAGGCGTCGCGTTCGGTCGCCACGGTGAACAGCGCCAGCGCGACACCCGCGGTGCCGAGGACCGTCATCGCCCCGGTGGGCAGCGGTCCGGCGCCCAGCGCACAGGCGGCGGCGACCACGACGAGCGTGACGACCGGGCGGGTACGGCGCAGAGCGAGCGCGGCGGTCACCACTCCACCGACGAGGACCGCCACCAGCACGGCGCCCGCGGCCGGAACGTCCCCGCGCACCAGCGCGGCCCCCGGCCACACCAGGGCCTGGACGCAGAGCAGCAGGACCGGAGGAAGCCGGTCGTCGGTGGCGATTCGCTTCATGAGCGAAAGGCTAGGTCCGCAGGCGAGCGGCCCGACTCCCGCTGGAGACGGAACCCTGTCTCTTACCTGGGTTAGAGACCTCCCGGATGCTCTGCCTGCGGTTGGACGCGGCAATCGTCCCTCGGCCCGAGGACGGCCCCGTGCCCCCGCCCATAGGCTCGATCACATCGAGAACGCGGTCGGCCACCGCATCTCAGGCGCTCAGTCGAAGTCGCCTTTCCAACCAACGAATTCAGGGGGATCCCCATGTCCAAGCGCACTCTCGTCTCGTCCCTCATCGGCATCGTCACCCTCGGCGGCATCACCGCCGGCGGCATCGCCGTGGCCTCTGCGAACAGCCGGCCGACCCTGGACAACACCTCGGCCCGCTACGTCGCCCCGTCCGACGGCAGGGCCGGCTCCCTCACGTTCACCACGGACGCGAGCGACGACTCGGGCATCCGCAGCCTCAAGGTCCTTGCCTGGCCCGCGAGTTCGAAGCTCGACCCGACCGCGGCGGAGCTCCGGCACGCGGAGAGCGCGACGTGCGAAAGCCTCTCGGACGCGAAGGCCCGCTGCACCTACACCCTCAAGGTCACGAAGACCCAGGCCGCCGACCTGGCCAAGGGCACCTGGTACATCTCGACCCTGGCGACGGCGGAGGACGGCGACGTGTCGTTCGAGTCCCGCGCGGCGACATTCGAGATCACGCGCTGACAAGTCACCGCCGAGCGGCCGTACGGTGCGGGACCTTCGCCGTTCCGTCACACCGTCACGCGCCGGAGGCCGCCCGCCGGGGGCCTCAGCCGTAGAGCGCGACCCTCGGCCGGACCGTGCCCTCGGCCTGCGGGTCGACGACGGTGAGGCGGTAGACCTCGGTGAGGGTCTCGCCCGCGTGCAGTGTGCGCTGTGCGGTCGGGAGGTCGGTGAACAGGGTGCCGGTCTGGGTGCCGACCTGTACGGCCTCCCAGCAGCCGTCCGCCTTGCGACGCTCCAGCTTGATGTCCGACGGGGCGAGGAACGGGCCCTCGTCCGGCGACGTCACGAGCAGCTGCGGGGCGACCGTCCGGTCGGCCGAGGTGTCGTTGCGGTAAGTGACCGTGATCTCGTGCCGAGCACTGTCCGACGGGAGGGCACCTGCGGGCAGATCCACGAAACCGGACGGTATGGCGGGCGCCCGCACCTGCGAAGCGGTGGACGCCGCAGCGGCCGGCTGCCGGGTGGCCGCCATGGCGGGCCCCGCCGTGGCCAGACCGGAGAGCGCCACGACGAGGGCCACGGAAGCAAGCCTGACGCGGCTGTTCTTCAACGACACGTTCACTGTTCCTTCGGGTTCGCTCGGGTGAACCGGCCCGCCCCGCAAGGCTGTCGGCCACGAAGTTCCTCAAGGTTACGCAGAGCAGCGTAGAAGCCGATGAGCACCCGGCGGATCGGCCGAACGGCCGAGGCGGACGGGCGGGTCGAGAGCCCGCCCGCCACCCCACGCCCTTGGACCTACTTCAGCCCGATGGCAGCGCAGTCCGACGCGTACTTCTCGGTGCAGATCTGCTTGACGGTGTAGACGCCGTCCTTGATGACGGTGTCCTTGATGTTCGCCTTGGTGAGGGCGACCACCGGCACCAGCATCGACGGGATGTCCTTCTGCGTCGGACTGTCGACCGAGTCCTCGGTCAGCGCGTCGAACTCGATCGAGTGGCCCTGCACCTTCAGCACCGCCATCTTCGCGGCGTTGGTGGCCTCCAGCAGGAACGACTTGTACACCGTCATCAGCTGCTCGCCCGCGACGATCCGCTGCACCGCGTCCAGGTTGGCGTCCTGCCCGGTGATCGGCGGGAGCTTGGTCGCGCCGGCGTCCTTCAGCGCGTCGATCACGGCGCCCGCCATGCCGTCGTTCGCCGAGTAGACGGCGGCGATGTTGCTCAGCCCGACGGAACCAATGGCGTCCTTCATATGGGCCTTGGCGACCGAGGGCAGCCACTCCTTGGTGTAGTACGACTTGGCGATGTCGACCCGGCCCTTCAGCTCGCTGAGGGCGCCCTCCTTGAACCGTGCCGTGTTCGGATCGGCGACCGAACCGTTGATCATGACGATCTTGCTGGTCGCGGCCTTGCTGCCGAGCGCGTCGGTGATGGCACGGCCCTGCACCTCGCCGACGAGCTCGTTGTCGTGGGAGATGTACGCGTCGATCGGCCCCTCGGCGAGCCGGTCGTAGGCGATGACGGGAATACCCGCGTCCTTGGCCTTCTTGACGTCCGGCCCGATGGCCTTGGCGTCCACCGCGTCCACGAGGACTACGTCGACCTTGGCACTGATCATCTCGTCGAGTTGCTCGCTCTGCTTGTCCGCGCTCGCCTCGGCGTTGGCGTAGCGGATCTTGCCCTTGTCGTGGGTGAGGGAGGCGACCGTCTCCTTGATCAGCGGGTAGTCGAACTTCTCGAAGCGAGCCGTGTCCTTGTCGGGCAGCAGCAGCCCCACCGTGATGTCGTCGCCCTTCTTCGGACTCTCGGAACTACTGCTCCCACCGACACTGTCGATCACGCCGCAGCCGGCGAGCACGAGGGCCGACGCGGAAACCGTACAAACTATGCCAAAGCGGCGGGCGCCGGTTCTACGGGGGGTCTGAACATTCACTAGCAGGTGCCTTCCGGGCGATCGAGCAGCAGGGCCACCGGGTGATTGAGAAGCCAACGATGCCGTGGAGACCACGTCAAGACATCCGGTTGTCCTTCTCACAATTCCGTACGGAATCTCCCCATCCGGCGAGGGTCAAGGGGGGAAACCAGCCAGAGAACCCCCAACGGAGTCTCGACACACGCCTGTTGCGTCCGCGGGCGTCGAGTTCGGGGCGGATACGGCGTGCGTGGCCGACAAGGCGGGGCTGCAGCTCCACCCCGACCCGGCTAGTCAACTCGGCGAGCGGCACCCTCC
The DNA here is from genome assembly GCF_040644055.1 of Streptomyces sp. NPDC047043. NCBI lineage: Bacteria > Bacillati > Actinomycetota > Actinomycetes > Kitasatosporales > Streptomycetaceae > Streptomyces > Streptomyces sp. NPDC047043. Next base: position 207,785 of record NZ_JBEYVO010000019.1, on the reverse strand, counting down.
GGCCACACCACGTCCACGGCCAGGCCCGCCGTCCGCGCTTCGAGAACGGTGTCCGCGGTGCCCCCGCCCTTGCCGGTGGGCGGTTCGCCGTTCCATACGGCGACGAGCCGGTCGGCGCGTTCGACGAGTACGGAGTTGGCGGCCTCGTACGCCTGTCGGCCGGCGGCCTCGTGAGAGAGGACGAGGACTTCCTCGGCGGACTCGACAAGCCGATCGAAGAGGGCGGCGTGATCGGGCTCGACGATGTTCTGCCGGTAGTCCCGAGAGGGAATGACGACGATCAGCCGCCCGCCGACGGCGAGGACGGCTTCCGCGAAGACAGTGTCGGCGCCCTCGGCGATACAGGAGACGCCCACGAGCTCGCCGTTGCCGACGTACTGCCCCAGCAGCTCGTCCAGGGCGCCTCGGATCAGGGGGATGCTGTCCTCGGTCAGGTCGATGTGCCCGGTCACCGCGATGGTCGTCACGCTCACGTGCTCCTTCTTGAGGTCCAGGGAGGCCGGCCGGCGCGGGATGCTCGTGGTGGACTGTCGTCGGCTGAGGCGCGTGTAACAACCGTGCCGGATGAAGAGGCTTCACCGGGTACCGAATCACCAGGTCAGCGACGTGACGCGGTCGGCACCGTCCGGATCTGTGTGGACGGCCACAGCGAGCGGGATACGCGTAGGTTCATACTGAGCCATGACTAAGCCTGCGGCACCGAAGCGTCACCTGCCTACCAGCCCCTTCAAGGCCCCGGTCACACCGGCTCCCAAGCACTTCGCCATGGGCGACCAGGTCACGCACGACGTGTACGGCCTCGGCCGGGTAATCGGCATCGAGGACGGAATCGCGGCGCTCGTTGATTTCGGCTCGACGCAAATGCGGATCTTGAGCCCGTACGCCAAGATGACCAAGCTGTAGAACCGCTGTGCCCGGTCACGGCACGCCAGGCCCCATCAGGGACCTGTAACGAAAGGCAGTCCCCTCATCGACCCGACGTCGCTGTTCTCCGCCCTGGAAGGGCAACCCCGCCGTTCCACGGCGGCATCGCCGCCTCCGGCGACAAACCCCTTCCAGGCCCCGGACTTCGAAGAAGAAGACGAGACCTTCCGGCCCGAGGACGCGCAGGAGCCTGCGCCGGGCACGCGTACGGGGCGGCCCGAGGCCGCCTAGCGGTGTTTCGACACCTCTTCTGAGCCACCCCTCTTGATCGCGCTCCCTGCTTGCAGCTCAGCTGCGCCACCAGCGCACCAGCGCCGACCGGGAACAGCAGGGAGCCCGGCGAAACAGCCGATCGGTGGCCGACCGAGCGGTCGGCGACTTCGGTGCCGGCCGAAAGGGAACAGGCCGCGGGGCCGGTCAGGGCGCCTTCGCCCTGCCCTCCGGGATCACCGCCAGGCCTCATGGCATGGATGGTGATCCCCCGGATACCGCCCACCCTCCCTCGCCGCGCAACACCCCCCTTCGGTCAGATAACTGTAAAGAACCTTGACAGACAATTGGTCTAGTCCAAAGATGGTCGCTGCTCGCCCCCACCCCCCTCCCCTCCATTCCCATGGGAGCGTCAGTGAGAAGACCTCGTTCTCTTCGTGCGTTGCTGTCCTGTATCGCCGTGACCGGGCTGTCGGCAGGGCTGGTCGCCCTCGGGGGCGGTGGGGCGGAGGCCTCGGGCTACCGGCCCGTGGCTCCCATGCCCGCCCATGTCTCCGCGCCGTACTTCGAGGCGTGGACCGGGGAGAGTCCGGCCGCGCTTGCCGCCGAGTCCGGGAACAAGTACCTGACCATGGCGTTCCTGCAGACGGACGCGGCCGGGTCGTGCACCGCCTACTGGAACGGCGACACCACCCAGCCCGTCTCCAAGGCCACCTTCGGTGCCGACATCGCAGCCATCCAGGCCCGCGGCGGCAACGTCATCCCGTCCTTCGGCGGTTACGGCGCCGACACCACCGGCACCGAGCTCGCCGACAGCTGCACGGACGTCGACGCCATCGCCAAGGTGTACGAGAGCCTGGTGACGACGTACGGGGTCTCGCGGATCGATCTCGACATCGAGGCCGACTCCATCAACAACACCGCCGGGATCGACCGGCGCAACAAGGCCATCGCCAAGGTGCAGCGGTGGGCCGAACGGACCGGGCGGCGCGTGCAGTTCTCGTACACCCTGCCCACGACGAACACCGGCCTCGCGGCGAACGGTGTGGCGCTGCTCCAGAACGCCGTCGACAACCACGCGCGCGTGGACGTCGTGAACGTCATGACCTTCGACTACTGGGACGGGGCCACCCACGACATGGCCGCCGACACCGTGACCGCCGCCGACGGGCTGGTCGGTCAACTCGCCGCGCTGTACCCGAAGAAGAGCCGTGCTGAGCTCTGGCACATGGTCGGTGTCACCGAGATGCCGGGCATCGACGACTACGGTCCCGAGGAGACGTTCACCACGGACGATGCGGTGAAGGTCGAGAAGTGGGCCGAGGCCAAGGGCATCAACACCCTTTCCTTCTGGGCGCTTCAGCGCGACAACGGCGGGTGCGTGGGTACCGCCGGTGCCAACTCCTGCTCCGGGATCGCCCAGGACACCTGGTACTTCAGCCACACCTTCGCGCCGTTCACCCGTCGCTGAGCCCAGCCCGCTCCCAGAACCCCCCACCTTCGACACCGGCCCCGCCACCTTCGCCCGCCTCCCCCGCGCGAAGGTGCCGGGGCCGGTCAGCGTCCACGCGGTCCTCCAGGGGGTGTCCGGCGGATCAGGTCGGCCTGCCGGACAGCAAGTTCCTCGTCGGTGCCGTCGGCGGTGCGGCCGTCGTGCTCCTGATCGGGGGGCTCGGCACGCGGCTGGCCTCCGGCACCGAGTCGACGACCGAACTCAACCGGTACGACACCGTGACGGTGGACGGGCACAGGGCGCTGGCGCCGAACATCGTCGCCGGACGGACGCAGAGCAAGTACCACCCGCTGCCCTGGGTCGGTGTGAAGGTCCATGAGTCCTGCCCGCGCGGGCTGAAGGCGGTCGCCGGCGCCGGCCTCGTCTGCACGGGGCGGAAGAACGACGGCACCACCATTGACATTCCGGTCACCGTGATCAACGCCACGGACACCCACATCACCTGGAAGTTCCGGCGCTGAGCTGGGGGTTCGCACGGCAGGCACGCGGCGTGCAGAGAATCCGCGCAGGAGGACCACACAGAGCCCACACAGTCTTGCGAAACCACCGTTACCGTTGGCGCCCGTTCGGATCTCCCCTGCACACCACCAGTGCGAACCGTCAGGAAGACAGCGGATGGACTACTGCTCCTCGTGCCGCCGGCACCTCAACGGCGCCCTGGTGTGCCCCGGTTGCGGTGCCTACGCCCCGGACATCGCACCGGTGACCGCACACGGCCGCACCTCCGCGGCCCCCGCCGCCACGGCGCTCTGGCCGGAGTCGACCGGGACACCCGACGCCTACGACGGCTTCGACGACTTTCCGGATCCCGACGGTGACGTCGAGACTCCGGCGTCCGCGTCGCCGGGACTGGGCCGGGCGGCCCGGCGCCGGCAGCGGGCCCGCTGGAAGAAGAACCAGCGCCGGGCCGTGGTCGCGACCGCCGTCGCCCTCGTCGGCGGCGGACTGACCGTCGCCTCGATGGACCGCGGCTCGGGCCACGGCAACCAGGCGTCGGCGGCCACGGACCTCTCCAGCATGGGTGCCGGGGAGCAGTCGGTGGACACGTCGGCGGACCTCCCGTCGACCACCCCCGGCACGGGCAAGCACCGGGGGCCCCGGGCCGACGAGGAGGCCACGACGGGTACGTCCGGCACCTCGCACCGGGGTTCCACCACCGCCACCGCGCCCCACACCGACTCGGCGAAGACCCAGCGGTACACGGTCCCCGCCCCGGCGTCGACGCCGACGGCCGCGGAGCAGGCGACCAAGACCGTCGAGGACACCACGTCGACGGCCTCCGACACCGCCACGACCGCGACTCAGTCCCCGTCCTCGACGTCCGACGGCAACTCGGGCTCCGGCTCGTCGAGCACATCGACGTCGTCCGGATCGTCCTCGAGCTCGTCCGGCAGTTCGGGCTCGTCCCAGTCGGACTCCGGCTCGGCGTCGACCTCCCCGTCGGGGATCTGCGTGCTCAACCTGCTGTGCGTGAGCTGACCCGGCCTACTGGGTCAACCCGCCTCTCCCTCAAGGGAGTTCGCGTGCACCGGTGACCCGCCGTACCGCACGTCCCCGTCCAGGTGACGCTGCTGTACGGCGGTGATCGCGCGGACGACGAGGATGCCGGCCACGGCGGCGCCGACGACGGCCGCGTCCGAGGCGAGCAGCATCCACAGATCCGTGTAGGCGCGTTCGATGATCTTGTCCGAGTCGTCCTCGTACATGAGGCCGACGCCGCTGAGCGTCCCGACCAGCCACAGGCCCCACCACACGTTGACGGAGCGCGGCAGCCGCTCACCCGGGGCGCTGTCCTGATGGGCGTCCGCGACCATGCCGCGCGGGATCCACAGGTTGGCGACGGGGATCAGCCAGCCGAAGTAGAGCCAGAAACCGGAGTAGCGCGGCCTGTGCCCGGACAGTGCGCGGGCGTTGTCCCGCACCTTGTCCAGCCACAGCAGGAACACGATCGCGCAGAACAGCGCCGTGAACCCACCCGCCGTGCTGACCAGGTGGTACGAGTCCTCCAGCGAGGTCAGCGGACGGTGCGTGCCGCCGCCCTGGTCCGGCGGCCCGGAGGCGGGCTCCCCCTTCACTGCCAGCCGGATCTCCCAGACGGCCCGAGCGCACCAGGCGGCCCCGGACAGGGCGAGAAGGACGGCGGCGAGCCCGGCGGCGCGGCGGACGGGGCGCAGGGCGGGAGCGGGCGCGGGGGACTGTATGTGGTCGTTCACCGGGGCATCTTCGCCGACGGCGGGCCACGGCCGCCAGGCCGAAGTGCCCGGGCGTCGGCCCTTCACCCGTCTTTCACGGCCCGGCCGGCCCCCTGCTTGCGGGGGCCGGCCGAACTGCCGGTCGTGTCCGGCTAGTTGGAGAAGTAGATGTACTTCCAGCCCGTGTACGTCGACGTGTTGACGGTGTCGCCCGACGAGCCGTTGATGTACGCCGCCCGCACCCTGGCCTTGATGCCGGACTCGCCCGCTGCGCCCAGGTTCACGGCCGACTTGCCGCTCGTGCCGAGTGCGAAGTACGCGGGGCTGCCGTCGACCTCGTACCACTGGCCGGCGTAGTAGACCTCCAGCTCCAGGCGCTGCTTGCGGCCCGGATAGTAGGTCATGGTCGTGGTGACGATCGGGTCCGTGTTCTTGTGGAACCAGTAGTACGTGTGCGAGCCGATCTTGGCCGTCTTGTAGTGCTTGGTGATGGCCGTGGAGACCTTCACCTTGGCGTAGGCCGTGGACTTGACCGTCTTCGGCTTGTAGCGGGCGTCGCCCTTGAAGACCGCCGTGACGTCGGTGTCGCGGGTCATGTCCACCCACGCGGAGATGTTGCCGCTCGAGTTGACCGTGCCGCTCTTGATCAGCTTGTTGGGCTTGTCGGAGCCGAAGGGGTTGGCCCAGATCTCGACCTTGCGGTTCTTGTACGTCGTACCGAGGTGGGCCGTGAACTTCACGTCGGCGCTGTACGAGTACACCTTGCCGTTGTTGTTCAGGCTCAGCGTGGTCGCGTTGCGGGAGACCTCGACCGAGTCGGAGCCGGAGGCGGCCGCGTGCGTCGCGTCGCCCGCGAAGGACACCTTGTAGGTGACCTTGCCGCCGGCCGGCGGGGTGTCCGTGAAGGAGAAGCTGCCGTCCGCCTTCGTCTTGACGGCCGCCAGCACCTTGCCGTTCGGCGAGTCGAGGTCGGTGCGGGTGACCGTCAGGCTCGTACCCTCCGGGAGGAGCGTCCTCGAGGTCAGCTTGCCGGTGACGGTGAGCTTCTTGGCCCGGTCCGCCGTCGTGGGCGCCGACACCTTGAGGGTGGGCAGCTCCTTGGTGGGGTCCGTCAGCGTGCGCAGCGTGAACACGCCGAGGTTGTTCTCGGAGACGGCGAACACGCGGCTCTCGTCCGGAGCCCAGGCCAGCGCGCCGGCCACGAGGGTGTCGGAGCCGCTGCTCGTACCGGTGTTGGGGAAGTCGTACTCGCGCACCGGCTTCTGGTCGCCGGGCCGGTAGACGTGGACGTCGGGCTCGTACCAGGAGTCGCTCCCGCCCGCGACGGTCCCGTCCGGCGCAACGCGCACGGCGTTCGGGTACGCGTCGATCGGGTAGCCCGTCTCCTTGCTCAGGTCGGTGGTCGAGTACTCGCCGATCCCGTAGCCGGTGGCCGGGGCGCCCCACGAGGTGAGGACGTGCTTGCCGTCGGGCGTCAGGTCCAGCTGCTGCACGGAGGTGTCCATGCTGCCCTTGGTCCGCAGCGTGGCCCCGTCGGCCGTGACGTCGTACACGGCGAGGTCGCCGCCGTTGCCGGCCACCAGGACGCCAGGGACGGCCGGGTCGGAGGCCAGGAACGTCCCGTAGGAGCCGGAGAAGTCGACGTCCCCGCGCTGGGCGAGGTGGATGACGGGCTCGGCGCCGGAGATGTCCAGGGAGCCGAAGTCGGTGGCGGTGGAGAACCAGATCCGGCCGTCCACGATCTCCAGGTCGCTCGGAGCGGTCGTGCCCAGCGGGTAGCTCGTGGTCGGCGTGACCGTCTGGGTGTCGATCGCGACGATCCGCTGGTCGTTCCTGACGGCCGCGTACAGCGTGCCGGAGTCCGCCGACAGCGCCAGGCCGGTCACCCCGGGCTCGTTGGCGAGGGTCGCCCGGAGGGTGCCCGAGTAGTCGGTGACCAGGATCTTGCCGCTCGTCGGGTCGGAGATGTACACCCGCTGGTGGACGCCGTCGACGACCATGTCGCCGACCGACTTCACGGACAGGATCTTGGCGGAGTCGGCCGCGGCCGGTCCCGCCGTGCCGACGGCGAGCGCCGCCGAGCCGAAGAGGACCGCGAGCGCCGTCGCGGTCGAGATGCTGCGCCTGCGCACAGTACTGATACCCCCACAAGGAAACCCGGTGCGTGACCGGGGAGTTGAGAGCGCCGCGCAGCACCCGGGACGTGACCGCTGGATCGCGGTGACGCGCGGGGCGCGGCTGCCGTCAGCAGCGTATGTCATGCCTGTGACAGTTGAGGAGGGGGTTTTACGAGTGGGGAGTTTCCGTGACGGCAGGCGGGTGTCAGCCCTCGCCGTCCTCGTGCCGCGGCAACACCGTCACCCGGTGGTGGTTGCACACCGCCGCCAGGGAACCGTCGGAACCGGCCGGGGACTGGTGGGCCTTGAGGGCCACGCTGACCAGGCTGAGCAGCAGGTCGACGTCGGCGTCGCAGTCGAGGTGCACGGTGACCCAGCGTGAGCCCGGCACCAGGCGGATGGCGGTCGACTCCGCGAAGTCGTGGTGCAGCCGCTGGATCGCCCGGGCGGTGAGGTGCAGGTCCACGTCCCGCTCGGAGTGGAAGTGCACGATCTCGTCGCCCGCGGACCGCAGCGCCCGGCCCGTACCGCAGCCCGCCGCGCACGGGGTGAGGTCGGGCCAGGCCGCCAGCTGGTCCATGGCTTTCTGGGCCGGTGTCATGAGCCCATGGTGCGGTGCTCACCGCCCGGCCACCAGGGCTTGCGGGATCCGTAACCCGTAGGAGATCTAGCTCACTTCTCCCATACGGGGACAGAAGGCATCCCCAGTTCGGCACGGGCGCGGTCGGTGAGCTCCTGGACGAGCGCCGTCTTCGCGCCGGCGTAGTCGCGCGCGTGCGTACCGGCCGCCACGACGGCGCGCTTCAGCTCGGCGTATCGCGCGGCCTCCTCGGGGTGGGCGCGCAGGTAGTCGCGGAGGATGCGCTGGTTGCGGGTGGGCCAGCTGTCGTACGTCACCACGTGCAGGATGTGGCTACGGGCGCCGGCGGCGGTGCGGACGTACAGGAGCCGGTCGGTCATGCCGTTGTCGTGCGGAAGGAAGCCCAGGGCGGCGAGCGCCGGCTCGTGGGGGTGCGTCTCGGACAGGGCACGGACGGCGGCCATGAGGTCGATGACCGGCTTGGCGGTGAGGCCCGGGACGGCCGTGGAACCGATGTGTTCCAGGTCGACGAAGAGGTCCGGGGCCGCCGACCGGAGCGCGGTGATCGCGGCGGCGGCCCGGTGGGGCCAGGCGGGGTCGTAGTCGGCGAGGTGCACGGACGATGGCTCTGACCTGGGCAAATTCTGAGGACTCCCCAATTCCGCGCTTTCGGCGATAATCGGTACATGAGTACTGCGACGTTTGTGATCGCGGCCACGTCGAGTGAGGTACTCAACGTGATCGCCGCCTTTGTCGGTGGCCTGATCATCGCTGGTGCACTGATCTGGGCCGTGCAGTTCGGTATGAGGGTCCGGGACCGCGAACTGCCGCGGCCCCTCCCCGACGAACAGCCCCACCTTCCCGACGGCGGAGCGGTCCGGGAGTCCCGCGAGATGCGGGAACCGGACGAGGTACCGCACGCCGAGGGCAAGGAGCGGCTGATGCCCTACGAGCTCCACTCCTCGGGATCCAAGACACGGAAGGACCAGCACCGCCGGCGCTGGATGCCCGGCTCCAGCGGCTCCTTCGGCAGCGGCGGCCTCGGTCGCTTCTGACCGCGTTCCTGGAGACGTCATGACCGGTCACCCGGTGAGCCGGTGCGTGGGTACGGCGCTGGCGTTCGTGCTGTCCGCAGGGCTGGGCGCCGGGCTGACCGGCTGCTCCGGCGACGACAACCCGTCGGCGACGGTCAGCAAGGTCGCGTCGGCGGCCCGGTCGGCGGTCTCCGAGGCCACGGCGGCCGCCGGACGCCAACTCGACGAGATCAAGGGCGGCATCGACGCCAAGGGGGCGGTCGAGCTCGGCACCCCGGCCACCGACAGCGGCGGCCGGGCCGCGGTCGAGGTCACCGTGCACAACAGCGCCGGCTCGGCCAAGTCCTTCGCCGTGCAGGTCGACTTCACCGACACGAGCGGCAACACGCTGGACGCGGCGGTCGTCACCGTCTCCGACGTCGCGGCCGGCAAGTCCGGCACGGGCACGGCCCGCAGCAACCGCAAGCTGTCCGGCGAGGTGAAGGCGGAGGTGGCGCGGGCGGTGCGGTACTGAGCGCCGTACGCCCGGACCCCGCACACCGTCCGGAATCAGGCCATCCAGAAGAAGACGGCCGTCATCCGCTTCTCCTCCAGCGTCCTGCCGGAGTAGTTCGTCGCGCTGTGCACCAGGTTGGCGTTGTAGAGGAGCAGACGGTTGTACCTGTGCGGGACGCGTACGTCCTCCTCGAAGTGGTCCGCCGGGACGAACCGCGTGCCGAGGGCCTCGACAAGGTTGTTGTGCGGGGCCTGGACGATGTTGCCGCCGAGCCGGCCGCCGGGCAGCGACTGGCGGTAGAAGGCGGTGCCGCAGTCCTTGGGCACGTCGGGGTTGAGGTACAGGACGGCGGCGTAACGGCACAGCGCGCGCGAGTCGGTGTGCGGACGCGGCTCGCTCTCGCCCTCGCCGACGACCTGGACGCAGTTGTGGTTGAGGGTGCCGCCGCCGGGTGCCTGCTGCACCCAGAGTTCCTTCGCGCCGGTCGACTGCTTCACCAGCCGTTCCACGCGGGCGAGTTCGGCGGGCTCCAGACCCGGCATGGTGCGCAGGCCCGGCCAGGTCTCCGAGGTGTACGGGTAGCCCTTGACCCAGTCGTCCTTTTCGAGACACCGCTTCCGTACGGCGTCCACGTCGGGCAGGACGTCGTCGATGACCCAGTAGTCACGGCCCTTGGTGGGCTTGCGGTAGGGGAGGACGGGCAGGGCTGCCGGAGCTCTCCCGGGCTGCGGGGACAGGGGTCGTCGGGGCTGTGGGGGCATGGGTCGAACCTAGGTCGGGGGTTCGTCTCGTCTCTCCCGTGAAATGGTCAACACTCCCGAACGAAGGTCAACATTCCGTCAACCGGTCCGGGCCCATGGGCCGTCAGCAGGCGTTGCCTGCCTCACATCCGCGGGTTTTTACCAAATCAAAAGGTTCGGTGCCCGGGCTCGATCCGTACTCCCCTCCGTCCGACCCCGTCGACCTCTGGCGGGACCCCCGACCGGGCAGGAGGCACGGTGCGCTTTTCGCGGAATGCGACGGGAACTCTCTTTGTGGGCGGTGCCCTCAGTCTGACTCTCGCCGCACTCGCCTATCCCTCGATGCTCGGGATCAACACCGTGTCCAGCTCGGGCGACAGAGTCATCGCGCAAACCCAGTGGGGGCCACTGACGGAGGCGGACCGGGACTTCGTGGTCAAGGTGCGTGCGGCCGGCCTGTGGGAGTACCCCGTCGGGCAGATGGGCCTGAAGAAGGGGCAGAGCCAGGCGGTCAAGATCGCCAGCAAGCACCTGATCGACGGTCACGCGGCGCTGGACTCCAGCTGCCGCAAGATCTCGACGATGCTCAACATCACGATCCCGAACGTGGCCAGCCCCCAGCAGGTCGGCTTCGTGAACACGCTCGCCGCCGACCAGGGCAAGCAGTTCGACACGGACTTCGCCAACATCCTGCGCGTGACGCACGGTTCGATCTTCAACACGATCGCGAAGATCCGCTCGACGACCAAGAACACCGTGGTGCGCACCCTGGCCGACCAGGCCAACGCGACGGTCCTCGACCACATCACGGTCATGGAGCAGACCGGACTGGTCAACTTCGACCAGGTCCTCTTCCAGGAGACGACCCCGCCGAAGCTGCCCGCCAAGGACCTGACCCCGCCGCCGCCGGCCGCGGGCCAGCCCGAGGTCGTGCTGACCCCGCCGGTGGACAGCACCACCCGGCCGCCGGTCCTGCCGGGCGAGTCGTCGTCCGGTACGGGCGCGAGCCCGAGCCCGACGGTGGGGTGACGCGAGGCGGCTTCGCGGTTGTGGAGCCGCCTGTTCCCTCTGTGGCGAAATTGTGATGGCCGATTGAACTATCCCTACGTCACTGCAGGTTGACAGCGTTCGATCACGGGCTTCACCATGTGAGCGCACTGAGGCGCATGTGACCAATGAGCCCGGTGTTTCTCAGACCATCACCCCCGGTACGGCCGGGCGCGGCGTCCTGCCCTGCGCCGCCGTCACCGGGTGACGCGCATGCCGAAGTGGGGATCCCGCATGTCCATAGCCACCCGTGTCACCGCGCGCCGTCTGCTGGGAACGGGCGCCGCGTCGCTCGCCCTGTGCGCCGCCACCCTCGCCTCCGCCTCCGGCGCCTGGGCCCACGGCGGTGCGCCCGGCGGCGACGGCTGGAAGTCCGGCGGCAGCTACAAGCCGGGCGCGGGCGCCGGCACCAAGACGGAGACCGACCGCTGCCAGTTCTCCCTCGACGGCAGCAACTTCTACGACTCCGTCAAGGTCGACGACCAGAACCTGAAGCCCACCGACGACGGCAAGGTCCACATCAAGGTCCGCACCGCCGGTGACGCCTCCACCTGCACCGCCTCCCTCGCCTCGTACCTGGCCCACGGCGCGACTTTCGCGACCTCCGGCGAGCAGGTCTTCGTCGACTTCGACACCGTGACCGTGAAGCCCGGTCAGACCGACTCCCTGGACATCGCGGTGCCGGACGCGGGCTGCTTCGCGCAGGTCGACCTGTACCGCGGCGCGGTGAAGTTCGACGGCAAGCTCGACGCCAACGACGGCTTCGAGCACGGTGATCTGCCCAAGGGCCCGGACCACCCGGTCATCAAGGACAAGCTGATCGCGGCCTGGAACGGCGGCACGAAGGACTGCACGACCACCGAGTCGCAGCCCCCGTCGACGCCGCCCGCCTCCACACCGGCCTCCGCGACGCCCTCGACCCCGGCCGAGGAGAGCGCCACCCCGACGCCGAGTGCCTCTGAGTCGACGTCGACCGAGTCCCCCACCCCGTCCGCCTCCGAGTCGACCACCGCCCCGGCCACCACGCCGAACGGCGGCGGTGACCTCGCGGAGACCGGCGGTGGCAGCAACTCCGGTGTCATCGTCGGCGGCGCGGCTGCGCTGCTGGCCGCCGGTGCGGCGATCGTGGTGGCGACGAAGCGCCGCCGTTCCGCCCGTTCCTGAACCACATCCCTGAGGACGAACGCCCCGGAGATCCCCCGCTCCGGGGCGTTCGTCATGAGTGGCCGCCTCCTTCCGCCGGCGGCGCGAGGACACCGTCAAGACCGCCGGGCCGATGGCGGTGACAGCCGCCCTGTATTCGGCATGCGGCACGCCTTCGACGCGGACCACATCGCCGCGATCGACAACACCACGCGCAGGCTGATGGCCGACGGCAAGCGGCCGGCGTCGGTGGGGTTCCGGTTCGTGCTCGGGCACTCCAGCGTGGTGGTCGTGCCGGCCGCGCTGATCGCGGGTGGCACGCAGCTCGCCGACCGGGTGATGAACGAGCACTCCCGGACCCACCAGGTGCTCGGTTTCATGGGTGCGACGATCTCGGCGCCGCCCCGGCCAGATGTTCCCGCTCGGCTTCCTGTTCGGCCTGGGCTTCGACACGGCCTGCCCCTTCTCTTCGCGGCCGGCATGAGCCTGTTCGACACGCTCGACGGCACGTTGTGTGGGCGGCGGCGGTGCTGTACTGGCGGCTCGCGAAGGTGGAGCTGCGCTGGGGGGTTCCGGTGGCCGAGGCGGACTAACGCTCGACCGTCTCCAGGTACAGCTTCACGAAGCGGTCCACGTCGACCTCCAACGCCACGTCCACCAGCTGCTGTTCGCGGGTGCCCTCGTGGATCTCGGACTCGCCGGGGCGGGGGCGGCGGTCGACGATCGTCTGGCCGCGGGTGGGGCCGGGGGCGAGGGAGACCTCGACCGGGAGGAGGCGGGTGGTGATGCCCGCCGGGTCGACGACCGTGCACACCGCGCCCGCGTCGCCGAGGCCGCCGGCCTCCTCGGCCTCGGGGGCCTGGCCCGGGTGGGCCGGCCGGTGGGCGAGGAGTTCACCGGCCAGCCGGGTGCCGGGCTCGCTGCTGGCGCGCAGCCGGTGCACATCGGCGCTGGGGACGACGACCTGCGTGAAGACGTCCAGGCCGTACATCGTGATCGGCACCCCGGCGGTGAGCAGCACCGCGGCCGCCTCCGGGTCGTGCCAGACGTTGAACTCGGCGACCGGCGTGGCGTTCCCGGTGGCCACCGCGCCGCCCATGAACACGATCCGCTCGATGTTGCGGGTGACTTCGGGGTGCGTACGCAGCAGCAGGGCGATGTTGGTCAGAGGTGCGGTCGGGATGAGGGTGACCGGGCGCGGGGACGCGAGGATCTCGCGGTGGAGCAGGGTCACCGCGTCCACGTCGGCGGGGGTGCGGGTTGGCGCGGGCAGGCCGAGGTCGCCCATGCCGTCCGAGCCGTGCACATGCCGTGCCGACCGCGCGGGCTCGATCAACGGCCGCTCGGCGCCCCGGGCGACCGGGATGTCGGGGGCGCCGGCCTGATCGAGGACGGTGAGGGTGTTGCGGACGACGCCGTCCACGTCCGTGTTCCCGGCGACACAGGTGACCGCGCGCAGGTCGAGCCCCGGGTGGCGTGCGGCGAAGAGCAGGGCCAGGGCGTCGTCGACACCCGTGTCGCAGTCGATGATCACGGGGACGGGCTGACCGGTCGTCATGGCGGGCTCCTCTCAACCGGGGCCCGAACAGGCCCTACGACAGTGACCTTACGACGTCACACCTCCGCCCAGAGCCCGCTGCCACGGGCCTCGACCCGCTCGCCGATCCGCCGCAGCAGCTCGGCACCGGACAACACTCCCGGCCGCCGCCCGTCCCGCAGCCGCAGCGCCACCAGATCCCCCTCGGCCTCACGCTCACCGATCACCGCCTGGTACGGCACCAGCCGTGCGCCCCGGATCCGTGCGCCCAGGCTGCCGTGCTCGGGTCCGACGAGCTCCGCCCGTACCCCTTCCGCGACCGCCCGCCGCACCAACTCCTCGGCCTGCGGCAGCTGTTCCTCGGCGATCGGCAGCACCGCCAGCTGCACGGGCGCCAGCCACACCGGGAACGCACCCCCGTGCTGTTCGACGAGGTGCGCGACCGCGCGCTCCACGCTGCCGATGACGCTGCGGTGGACCATGACCGGGCGGTGTTTCGCGCCGTCGGCGCCGATGTAGTGCAGGTCGAAGCGTTCGGGCTGGTGGAAGTCGATCTGGACGGTGGAGAGGGTGGACTCGCGGCCGGCCGAGTCGGCGATCTGCACGTCGATCTTCGGGCCGTAGAAGGCGGCCTCGCCCTCCGCGGCCTCGTAGTCGATGCCGGCGCCGTCGAGGACCTCGCGCAGCAGGGCGGTGGCCCGTTCCCAAAGGGCGGGATCGGCAACGTACTTGCCGCCCTCGCCCGGCAGGGACAGACGGTGGCGGGCCGCCTTGATGCCGAGGTCGGCGTAGGCGCGGGCGATCAGCTCCAGGGCGCTCCGGGCCTCGTCGACGGCCTGTTCCAGGGTGCAGAAGATATGGGCGTCGTTGAGCTGGATGGACCTCACCCGGGTCAGCCCGCCCAGCACCCCGGACAGCTCGGAGCGGTACATGCCGCCCAACTCGGCCATGCGGAAGGGCAGTTCGCGGTAACTGTGCGAGCGGGAGCGGTAGATGAGGGCGTGGTGCGGACAGAGGCTGGGCCGCAGCAGGACCTCCTCGCTCCCGAGCTTCATCGGCGGGAACATGTCGTCGCTGTAGTGGGACCAGTGGCCGGAGATCTCGTACAGCTCGCGCTTGCCGAGGACGGGCGAGTACACGTGCCGGTAGCCGGCGGCGCGCTCGGCGTCCCGGATGTACTCCTCCAGCACATGCCGTACGACGGCCCCGTCGGGCAGCCAGTACGGCAGGCCCGCGCCCATCAGGGGGTCGGTGTCGAACAGGTCCAGTTCACGGCCGAGGCGTCGGTGGTTGTACATGGTCGTGCTCCTCACTGCGGAAGGGGCAGGGCGAGCGGCCACGACGAAACCCCGGGGCACTCGCCCCGGGGCTTCGGACTTCAAGTCCGTGATTCAGCGCGCCGGGACACTCTCCGGCGTCGTCGTGAGATGCAGGCAGGCGCGCTTCATGGGGGCACGGTAGCGCGGGACGTGAGGTGTGCGCGACAGGTTTTCCCTGTGGGGACGGGGCGCCGCGGTGGGTAACCCGGACGGACCGGCGCGCTGGTGGGCGGCCCTGCGGGGTGGTCCCGTGGAGATCTTGGAAGTCGACCTCGACCAGGAGGCCCCCCGATGACCCGCTCCCGTTCCCGCGTCCTCGTCGGCGCCCTGTTCGCCGCCGGGATCCTGGTCGGCGCGGTCGGCTGTACGGCCTACGAGACGCCCCTGGAGGCGCAGGCGCCCGCCTCCCCCGCCGCCAAGGCCTCCACCGGTGCCGTGCCGGCGCCCCGCGCCCTCACCCAGGAGCAGGCCCAGGCCGCCCTGATCACCCCGGGCGACCTGGGCGAGCCCTGGGGGGCGACACAGGGGGCCGCGACCTGGCGGGACGGGGTGCTCAAGGCGAACACCGATGCGCCCGACTGCCGGCGGCTGCTCGACGCGCTCTACACGGACGACGTGTTCGGCAAGGAGGCGCGGCCCCGGGCGGTCACCGGGCTCGACGACCCCCTTGACCAGGCCCAGCTGCGGTACCAGGTCCTCGGGCTCGACCCCGCGGACGTGGACCGGACGCTGGCCTGGATGAAGACGCTGCCGAAGAAGTGCGGCACCTTCACGGCCGTGACCGAGCGCGGTGCCGTCCGCAGCGGCCAGGTCACCGAAGCCGCGCTGCCGGCGATCGGGGACGCCCGCCAGGGTCTGCGGGTCACGCTGGCCGGCCAGACCGCCGGCGGCGAGCCGACCGTGCTCACCCTGGACGTCGTCGTGGTCCGCCTCGGCGACGACGCGATCACCTTCACGCACGGCGGCCTGGGCGAGATCTCGGCCGACGCCACGAGCGCCGTCGCACAGGTGGGCCTGTCACGGCTGGACGGCATCGAGAAGCAGGGCCGGGTGCAGGTCTGAGCGGAACGGGGTGCAGGTCTAACCGAGCCGCTCCACCGCCTCCTTGGCCTCCTTCAGGCCCACCCCCGTGGCCTCCCGGTACACCTTGATCGCCTGGATCTTCTTGCCGTCCCGCAGCAGCGCGGCCACCTCGTCCGACCACGGTTCCTGCTCGCGCAGCCCCAAGTGGTCGAGGATCAGGTCGAGTTTGTGCTCGACGCGGGCAACTCGCCTGTCCGCGCGGGAGATTCGGTTCTCGATGCTGCCGACGCCCACGAGCGCGATCGCGAACACCAGGAAATAACCCATCATGTCCATGATCGCGATCCTAGGGCAGCCCGCTCGAGCCCACGGTCGAGCCACAGGATCAGTCGGGATCGAGCCGCTTCCGGTGCTCGACCACGTCGTGCGCCACCTCGAGGATGGTGCGGTCCTGGACGAAGGCGTGGGCGCGCAGGCGGGCCAGTGCCTCGTCGGAGTCGACGCCGAGCTGCGCCATGATCATGCCGATGGCCTGGTAGACCTCGTCGTGGTCGGTGGCCAGTCCGCTCAGCCAGGGTTCGTCCCCCGCGCTGCCGTTCTCCTCCCGCGGCAGGGCGATGAGGGCCACCGTCATGAGGCCGGCCAGGAGCCGTGCCGTGCGCAGCTCCTGCTCGCTGAGCTGCCCGGGAGTGTCGCGGTAGAGGTCGAGGGTGCCCACGGTCACCGCCTCGTCGCCCAGCGGCATCGAGTACACCGCCCGCACCCCGACCGCCGTCGCCTGCTGTGCGAACACCGGCCAGCGGCGCGCGTCCCGGCCCGCGGTCAGGTCGGCGGCGAGCACGGGGGCACCCACCTCGGCGGCGCGCAGACACGGGCCGTCGCCGAGCGTGGCCTGGATCTCCGCGAGATGCGAGGCCTCCTCGCTGCTCGCGCCGACCCTGACGGGCACCCCGTTGCTGCGCAGGCAGACGCTCGCTCCGCTGACCGGCAGCAGTTGCACCGCCACCCGGCACAGCCGGAACGGAATCTCCCCGGGCCGGGCATCACGCATCCCCTCGGCGATCACGTCGGCGGTCCCTTCCGGATCCGGATGACCCTCCTTCCGGACCTCGCGACAGGAAAAGCGGGGATTGTCGCCGCCTGAACGGGGATCGTCGGGGAAGCCGGAGCGGTCGTGCTGAGGTCGCACGGCCACCGCCTCCTTCGATCGCAGCGGGGCCCTTATCGTCAGCGCTGCCCGACTACCCCTGGCCGGTACACCGAAACGCGGTTACCGCTTCTCGTAGGGGTCGGCGGGCTGCCCGATCCGCTTCGCCGACGTGGCGTCGAGGACGGGCGGCCAGGCCGCGTCGCTGCCCAGCTTTCCCCTGGGGTGCCAGGTGCCGGTGACGGTCATCCAGGTGTCGGCGGGCGGCGGCCCGTCGGATGCCGTACCGCGGATCTCGACCTTGCTGGTGCTCGCGTCGGCGGCACAGCACGAGACCAGGAGGCGGGTGAGATACCACGTGCCGTCGTCGCCGTGCGTGACGAACCCGGTCAGCCGCACCGTACGGCCCTTCAGCGAGCGCCCGCTGTCGTAGATCGCCCGGGAACTGAACTGCGCGAGGGTCAGATCGACCGGGTCCCCGGCCGCGAGCGCGGGAAAGGCCCCGACCCCTTGCGCCGCCTTCTGGGCCGCCTCGCGCTCGGCGCTGTAGGAACCGAGGGCGGGCGGCGGGAACAGCAGCAGGGCGAGGGCGGGGAGGGCGAGGAGCCAGGCGATGCGGGGGCCTGCGGCGCCATGAGCGTGCCCGGGGTGATCGTGGTCGTGGTCGTCCTCGTGATCCCTGCTCCGGAGGGCGACCGTGGTCAGGCCCAGCAGGATCAGTGCCGCGCCGGAGATGATCAGGTAGGGCCGCAGGGCCGGTTGTACGTACCTCAGATACAGGTCGCTGAAGAGCGTGATGCGCAGCACCGCGCCGCCCGTCAGCAGGAGCAGTGCCGCAGATCCGTAGCGCCTCACAGCAGCCACCACCCCACCAACGCGCTGCTCGTCACGGCGACGGCCCAGGTCACGGAGGTGAAGCGTACGGCGAAGGCGCGTCCGAACGTGCCCGCCTGCAGGGCGATCAGCTTCAGGTCGACCATCGGGCCCACCACCATGAACGCCAGCCGTGCGGTGGGCGAGAAGCCGCTGAGCGAGGCCGCGACGAACGCGTCCGCCTCGCTGCACACGCACAGCACGACCGCGAGGACGGCCAGCAGCAGCACCGACAGCCAGGCCGAGCCGGTGAAGACGTCCAGGACGGAGCGCGGGACGGCGATGTTGAAGGTCGCCGCGGCCGCCGCGCCGAGCACGAGAAAGCCGCCGGCGTGCAGGAAGTCGTGCTGGAGCCCGGCGCCGAAGGCGCGCAGACCGGAGGAGGCCGGTGTGTGCCGTTTCGGCAGCCGCAGCCACTCGTCCCGGCCGAACCTCGCCCACAGCCAGCCCATCACCACCGCCGTCGCGAGCGAGGCTACGAGTCGGCCGAGGATCATCTTCGGCTGTCCCGGGAAGGCGATGGAAGTGGCCACCAGCACCACGGGGTTGATCGCGGGGGCCGACAGCAGGAAGGCGAGGGCAGCGGCGGGCGTGACCCCGCGCCGCATCAAACTCCCTGCCACCGGCACGGACGCGCACTCGCAGCCCGGCAGTACGACACCCGCGGCACCCGCCACCGGCACCGCGAGCGCCGGGTTGCGCGGGAGCAGCCGGGTGAAGACCCGCTCCGGTACGAAGGCGCCGATGGCCGCCGACACGACCGTACCGAGCAGCAGAAAGGGAACCCCCTGCACCGCGATCGCCGTGAAGACGGTCCACCAGGCGGCGACCGGCGGGGTGTACAGGTCGAGCGCGAGCATCGGCCCGAGAACGGAGACGACCGTGGCGATCGCGATCAGCGCGACACCACCGAGGACGGCGTGCACGAGCGCCCGCACGCCGAGCCGAACCCCGTCCCCCACCGTCCGCCGCTCTTCCACGCGCCTGCCCCGCCAGTCCTGCCGATGCCCAGGCAGGCTAACCGCCCGGCCCTGTACACAACTCCGGAACGGCCATAGAGGAACCTGTGGAGCAGCTGCCCCGAAGGGGCGCGGGGCTGTATCGATTTGCGGCTCCGCCGCGTGGGCGCGACCAGCCCCACCGAACCCGCACCCGCCGACGTCGAATCCGCCCCCATCGGTGTGGCGTCACAACGGCGGCTGCGCGGGTGCCGGCCCCAACGTCGTCGTACCCGGAGCCGTACGGTGCCCCAGCCCCGTCCGGTACGCGTCCAACGCCGCCTCCACCCGCCCACCACGCCGCAGCAGATCCCCCAGCAGACGGCACAGATCGGCCAGGTCACCCGCCGCGCCCGCCCGTTCCAGCAGGCTGAGGGCCCGCACATAGTGCTCCTCCGCTGCCTCCGTATCACGCGTGTCCTCGGCGATGATGCCGAGCAGCCGGTGCGCGGCGGCGGAGTGCAGGGCGCCACGTTCGGGGCTGAGGTCGCTGAGCACGTCGTGCAGAAGGGCCGCGGCCTCGTCGGACCTGCCGCGCCGGTGCAGTACGTCCGCGAGCTCCACGGCGACCTGACTGCTGTAGAGGGCGGCGCGCTTGGCGGAGAGCATGGTGAGGGCCTGTCTCAACTCGCTCTCGGCGAGGTCGAGTTCGCCGTTCTGTGCGTAGACGTAGCCGCGCATCCAGTGGCAGTTGGCGAGTTCGGTGCGCAGTTGGAGGGTGCGG
Organism: Streptomyces sp. NPDC047043; assembly: GCF_040644055.1. Classification (NCBI taxonomy): domain Bacteria; kingdom Bacillati; phylum Actinomycetota; class Actinomycetes; order Kitasatosporales; family Streptomycetaceae; genus Streptomyces; species Streptomyces sp. NPDC047043. Next base: position 188,168 of record NZ_JBEYVO010000019.1, on the reverse strand, counting down.
TAGAGCTCGGCGGCCTTGGCGAGGGAGGCGTCGGCCTCGGCCAGACGGCCCTCGGCGAGCAGGGTGCGGGCGACCGAGCGGTGCATACGGGCGACGAGTGCGGGGTCGCCGGACTGCGGGGCGAGGGCGAGCGCGAACTCGGCGGCCTGGGCGGCGCGGGCGTGGGCGCCCATGTCCATGTACGGGCCGATGACGCTGGCGTAGAGCAGCAGCAGGGCGTCGGGGTCGTGCAGTCCGCTGCGGTTGAGCTCGTCGAGGGCGGACTCCAACAGGTAGACGGCGTAACGGAGTTCACCGGCGAGGTAGTGGGAGACGGCGCGGCCGCGCAGGGCGGGGACGCGGGCGGGCAGCGGTACGTCGGCGAGGGCCTGCTCGGTGCGCTCGAAGTACTGGCGGGCGGCCTCCAACTCGCCGGTGTCCAGGGCGCAGTCGCCGAGTCCGAGCAGGGCGACGGCCTGGACGTCGACGAGTTCGTGGTCCTCGGCCTCGGCGAGCAGCCCGGCATACTGCTCCGCGGCCTGCTCGGCCTCGCCGCTCGCGAGGGTGCGCTGGGCCTCGGTGAGTCTGAGGCGCAGGTCGGTGGCGAGGCGGGCCGGACGTCCGGTGACCAGCTCCTCGTAGGCGATCCCCAGGCGCTCGGCGATGTGCCGTAACGCCTCGTCGGAGGCGCGCACCCGGCCGGCCTCCAGGGTGGAGATGTACGCGGGTGTGTAGGCGGGCTCCGCCAACTGTCTCTGCGTCAGTCCGCGCTCGGCGCGCAGCTGCTGCACCCTGCGCCCGATCGTCACCGGATCATCACGGTCCGACACCGCCAACTCCCCCCGGCCCTCTTGCTGTTGCCCCTCGAGTGCCCCTAGGTTAAGCGGCATCTTAAGCGCGTTTAATACAACGCTGTTGAAACGCTGTTGAGAGGTTGCCGTGCTCCGACACATCTCCGAGCGTTACGCCCGAGGATTCGGCGCAGCCGTCATCGCAGTGGCCGCCCTGGTACTGGCCGCGAACGCCGGCCCGGCACGGGCGGCGGACGACGCCGGGCAGGTCGGTCAGGTGCAGCAGGGCCACCACGCGAGTCGGTGAACCGGGGTCGGAACTCCGCCGTGTCCAACTCGAAGTCGAGGGGGCGGGAAGGGGGACGGTCTGGCCGAGCTTGTACTTGGGGTTCTGGGTGCAGTCGTCGCCGGAGGGCTCGGAGTAGACGGTGACCTCGCCGGCTCGAGACGACCGGTCTCGGCCGAGCCGGGGACGTTCAAGCCGATGCCGGTGCAGTTGCGCAGGAACCGGTCGCGTCGTCGCTCCCCGACCTGCTCGGTGACCTCCGACACAATCTCCTCGTGCTCCCCATTGGCCGGTGGCGTCACGCAGATCTCTCCCTCGATCGGCTCCACGCGCCGCCTCTACGCTCGTGTCCGAGTTGTCGGGCACGTTGCTGTCCGCGTCGACGCGACCCTCGCAGGGTGGATGGGAGGGCCGTCGTCGTGATGCGGAGCCGTTCACTCGAACGAGCGTGCTGTTACGTTTCGGCGGCGAACCCGACGATCAGCACTTCCACGTCGCCCAGTAGAACTGGCCCTTCAGTTCGCCGGTGTTCTTCAGGTAGACGGGGGTGTTGACGTGCACGCCCGTGCTGCCCCTGCCGGGGTAGTACCAGAAGTAGTGGCCGTGCTTGCGCTTGCCGTAGTGGACCTCCAGCCAGCCCTGGGAGTGGTGGACGTACGGCGCGAACCACCAGGCGCCCTTCTCGCCGGCCGGGATGATCGAGGTGTGGGTCTCCGTCGCGGTGTGGGTCTGGCCCACCGTCCAGGTCTCGGTCTGCGACTGGCTGGCCTTCACCCCCTCCTCGAGCTTGTCGCTGAAGCCGACGGACACCTCCACGGACGTGGACTGCGAGAAGGAGTACTCGGTGTTCGTGGTGTTCGTGTCGGTGCGGGTGAGGGTCACATCCCTGCTGGACGCGCAGTTGGCGATCACGGGGGAGACCTGACGCCGCTTGTCGAGCGCGGTCCACGCCTTCACCTCGTGGTACTGGCACAGGTCCGTCTTGCCGTGGTTGCAGTCCCAGATCACGTCCGGCTTGTCGTCGCCCCAGCCGGGGCTGGTGTTGGCGCTGGCCGTCCCCGCGGAGAAGGGGATCAGGAGGAGGGCGAGGGCGGGGGTCAGGACGGCCAGCTTTCCGCGGCCGCGCTTCATGAGCTGCATGGGCGGTCTCCCATCGGTCCGGTGCACCGGCGATCGGTGCAGCGACGAGACGATGGTCGAAGCCGGGGGATTGTTCGGACACCCTTCCCATCAGGGCAATCAACTCAATCAATCCCCGCATGTCCGCCGATACGGCACACCCGGCAGATACGTCTTCCACTGCGCCCGCGTCAGACCGCTCCCGCCCGCCCGTGCGCACACCGTCGCGACTGCCCGCGTCGGATCGATCTCGTACCGCTGGAGCGGCACGTGCGCGCTGCCCGCGTACACCGTGGTGCCGTCGGCGCTGAAGCCGACCGTGTCGATCTCCTCACCGGACGTCGTGAGGGGCGAGCCGAGCGGCTGCTGCGTGGCGATGTCCCACAGCTGGAGGCTGCCCGCCTCGCCGCCGACGGCGAGGGTCCTGCCGTCGGGGCTGATCGCGAGCGCGCTGACCGCTTCGGAGGTGTCGCCGAAGACCGCATCGCCGATGCCGTCCGGGAGGGCGGCGAAGACGTTGCGCAGAATGCCGGCGCGTTGTTTCAGTCTCCCGTCCCACAGGGCCACCCGGCCCGTCTGGTCTCCCGCCGCGAACAGCGAGCCGTCCGCGGCGAAGGCGAGAGAGCCGATCTCGTCGCCCTGGACCAGGTCCTGGCCCGTGACCCGGCCGGACGGCAGGGCGGCGACGCGGTTGTCACCGGCAAGGACGCCGCCTTCGGGGGCGATGGCCAGGTGGGTGCTCGACAGAGAGGTGAGGACTCCCGTCCTGCGGTCGCGCGCCGTGTTCCAGACCTCGGTGGCCGGCTTGCCGCTGAGAGAGGAACGGGTGGCGTAGAGGGTGCGCGCGCCGGGGCCCGGGGCAATCGCGACGATCGCCCCGGTCGACGTCCTCGTGGCCAGGTTCGGCGTCGCACGGACCCGGCCCTTGACGAGGTCCCAGACCGTGAAGGGCTGCCGGTACGTCTCGCTGCTGGGGGCCGAGATGCCGTAGACGAGCGCCTTGCCGTCGGGGGTGAACGCCAGCAGCGCGGTGGTGTCCTCCGCGTACACCGGCGAGGAGGGGTCGGTGGAGGCGGGGAGCTGCGGGGCGGGGAGGGTGCGCAGGAGGCGGCCGTCCCGGGCGGCGCGCAGTTCGACGCGGTAGTGGTCGCCGGTGCGGCCGACGGTGGCGAGGGTGCGGCCGTCGGGGCTGATGCGCACGGCGTCCATCGGCTGCTCCCGCCAGTTGCGGGTCACGGCCGCCGAGACGTCGAGGGCGTGCACGGTGCCGCCCTCCAGGTAGCGCAGCACGGGGTGTTCCTCGTCCCAGGCGAGACCGCCGTACAGGTGCTGGTTGTTGAGGGAGTGCCGGAAGACGGGGGCGGGGATGCCCGGCCGCCAGACCCGGATCTCCTGGGCGTCGGCGGTGGCCAGGAGCTTGCCGTCCCGGCTGAAGGCGATGTACTTGACGCCGGTGTCGGAGAGGTCGGCCACCTGGTCCCCGGAGCGGACGTCCCAGACGTGCACTCCCGTCGGGGTCTGGGCGGCGAGCCTCCCCCAGCCTTCGGCCGGGGCCGTCTCGCTTCGCTCACCGTCGCCGAGCGCCAGCAGGGAGGTCTCCCGGCCGCAGACGTCGGGGTCGCGTTCCCAGCGTCCGTGCAGGGTGCGCCCGGTGCGCAGGTCCCGCAGCTGTGGCACATCGCCGCCCTCGGGGCAGTAGGCGAGCAGCCGGCCGTCCCGGCTCGGCGCGACCTCCGTCAAGCCGCTCACCCGGACGGTGAGCCGCAGCGCGTCGTCCGCGTCCGAGCGGACCTGCACCTTGCTGTCGTCCACGCCGCTCACGAGATAACTGCCGCCGGTGAAGTCGACGACGGACGTCGCGGGCATCCGTTCGCCGCGCCACCGCCCGGCGGCCGTGTCCCACAGCTGCAGCGCGTTGTTCCTGCGGACCGACAGCAGCCGCCCGTCGGGGCTCGCGCCCTCCGCATGGCTGCCCGCCGGCAGCCGCCCGGAGGCGATGCGCCGGTGGCGGGCCACGTCCCAGGTCCGCCAGTCGCGGCCGTCGACGCTGAGCAACGTACGGCCGGAGTCCGTCAGGAAGCGCGCGGCGTCCTCGCCCGGCGTCGGGTCGCTGAAGGTGTCCAGCTCCGGCTGGGCGAGCGAGCCCAGCAGCGCACCCCGGGCCTCCGGCAGCTGCGCCGTGCGCCAGGCGGCGACGCCCAGCAGCTGCGCGGTGCGCGGGTCGGTCGTACGCAGCCCGTCGGCGACGGCGGCGATACGGCGGGCCGCGTCCTCGGTGGAGCGGCGCCGGTTGTCGCGGCTCTGCGTCCAGGCGGCCAGACCGGCGACCACGGCCACCACGAGGACGGCCGACAGCACGCCGAGCGCGGTCCGGGACCGGCGCGTGTGACGGGCGGCGGTCCGGCGCTCGGCCTCGCGGGCGCCGAACGCGGCGATCAGGAACTCCCGCTCCGGCGCGGTCAGTTCCGGGTCCCGCTCATGGTCCGGGAAGTACTCCTCGGCATGGTCGAGCCGGGTGCCCCGGTACAGGGTGCCGGGGTCGCGGTCGTGCTCCAGCCAGGTGCGGGCGGCCTCGGTCAGGGCCCGGTGCCGGCGCAGCCGTTCGCGGTCCTGCTCGATCCATGTCTGCAGCCGGGGCCAGCAGGTGATCAGCGCCTCGTGAGCGAGGTGGACGCCCTCCTCGTCGGCGGTCAGCAGCCGCGCCCGGGCCAACCGCTCCACCACCACCGGGACGCCGGGGTCGGCCCACTCCTGAAGTTCGGCACGGGTGAGGGGGCGGCGGGTGTCGGGGGTGCCCCGGCCCGGCTCGATCATGCGCAGCAGCAGCCGGCGGGCGGCGCCCTGCTGGGGTGCGGTGAGCTGCCCGTAGACCTCCTCGGCGCTCGCGGCGATCGCGCCGCGCACGCCGCCCGCCGCCTCGTACGCGGCGAGCGTCAGCATGCGGCCCTTGCGGCGGCGCCAGGTCTCCAGCAGGGCGTGCGAGAGCATCGGCAGGCCGCCGGGCTGGTCGAGGACCTCCTCGACGATCTTCGCGGTCAGCTCCCGTTCCACCAGGTGTCCGACCGCCTGCGCCGGTTTGGTCACCGCCTCGCGCAGCTCGTCGGCGGTCATCGGGCCGACCAGCAGGCCGGCGCCGTGCAGGGCGTCGGCCAGGCCGCGGTGCTCGGCGCAGCGGGCGTAGAAGTCGGCCCGTACGGCGATCAGGACCTTCAGCCGGCTCTCCGGTTCGCGGGCGGCGAGCAGCAGGTCGATGAAGCGCATGCGCTCGGCGCGGTCCCGGCAGAGGGTGAAGACCTCCTCGAACTGGTCGACCACCACCCAGCTCTCCGGCTCCCCCTCGGCGGGCGTGAGCAGATGGCCGTACGTCTGCGCGGGCCGGTCGCCCGGGGTGAGGACGCGCAGGACCGCGGGCCTGCCGCGGCTCGCGATCTCATGTCGGAGACGGGGGATCAGCCCGGCCCGCAGCAGCGAGGACTTCCCGCTCCCGGAGGCGCCGAACAACACTGCGAAACGGTGCTCGGACACCAGCTCGCACAGGTCCCCGGCCGGCCGGTCCCGGCCGAAGAAGAACTTCCGGTCGTCCGGCTCGAACCGCGACAGGCCCCGGTACGGCGGCGACACGTCCTCTTCCGCCTCGCGCGCCGCACCCGCCGCCTCGGCCTCGGCCTCCTTCCAGCGGGCCTCCCACTCCCCGGGATCCGCGCCGCACGCGCGCGCGTACCCCTGCACCACCGCGCGGGACGGCAGCCGCTCGCCGGCCGCGGCCTGCGACAGCGTGGTCGCGGAGAACCCGGCGGTCTCCGCCATCGCCCGGTACGCGGGGCCGCCGGCGGCCTTGCGGAGCTCGCGGAGTTGATGCGCGAGACGCTCCACGGGCCCGGCATCGGGGTCCACGGGTCTTTCGGGTCGGCCCATGGCGCGCTCCCTCCCGTACCACTGGTGGCTTTCGTACGGCTTTCGTATGCGGCTCAGGTGACGACAACCTAACGTCCGGACAAATCCCAGGGAAGCCTGCGTTCCGGATTGACCGGTGTGACAAAAGGGACATGCAAATCAACTCCGAGGTTGCGGGAGCCGCCCGTGGCATCGGTCACCCTCTGTCGTCACCGTCGGCCGCTTCGGACGCTGCGGGGTGCGGGTCGATGCCGCAGTTGCGTCCGCCGTGTGTCAGTTCGGCAAAAAGCCGCCTGGTGTTTGACGGAAAGCCCTTTCCCTTGATCGTTCGGCTTGCCAGTCTTCGTCCCGGCGTCCCGGATGTCATGTCCGGGCCGAGTGGACCGTCGACTGGAGCCCCCCATGCCCCGAGCAGTCAACAGCAGAAGGACCCGCCGCCTCGCCCGAGCCGCCGTCGTCGCCGGCAGCGCCGCCGCCCTCGCCGCAGGCCTGACCGGCAGCGCCTCCGCGGGCGTGCTGCAGAACCTGCCCGAGAACGCGACCGCGTTCCAGAAGAACTTCGAGCCGGTCTACGACTACGACTCGGACAGCTGCTACCCGGCCGCCGCGATCGACCCGAGCGGCAACCTCAACGGCGGCCTCAAGCCGACCGGTTCGATCACCGGCGAGTGCCGCAGCGGTCACCTCGGCCACGCCAACACGTACTCGCGGGCCAAGTGCAACAACGGCTGGTGCGGGATCATCTACGCCGGCTACTTCGAGAAGGACGAGGCCTCCCCGGGCATCGGTCACCGCCACGACTGGGAGTGCATGGTCGTCTGGGTCAAGGACGGCGACAGCACCCCCTCCTACCTGTCCGCCTCCGCGCACGGCAGCTTCAGCACCCACGCGGTCGCCGACGTCCCGATGAGCGGTCAGCGCGTCGAGGCGGTCTACCACAAGGACGGCGCGAGCACCCACGCCTTCCGCTTCGCCAAGTGGGGCGAGACGCCGGAGAACGACACCGGGGCCTGGCACCAGGAGAACCTGCTCAGCTGGGAGAACCTGGCGTCCGGCCTCCGCGACAAGCTGAACGCCTCCGACTGGGGAGACGCCAACTTCCCGCTCCAGGACTCCAAGTTCGCCGACCACCTCAACAAGGCAAAGCCGAGCGGCATCGCGTTCGACCCGTACGCCTGACAACTCGCGGGGTTTGATTGGGCCGATGAAGTGGGGTGCCAATCAACTCCCCGGCTGCGAGTGTCGTTGTCGTAGCGCCGGATTCACTGGGACGAGCGGCCCCGAACCCGCGCTGCGGCCGTCGGCGGACTCTCCCCCCATCGTCGACGGCCGCCGTCGATCGCCCCCGGCCGGACACTTCCCCCCTAGTCCCGCCGGGGGGCTTCCGCGTTTCCGCCGCCTACGCTTCCTCCATGCCCTCTGCCGCCGCGCGCACCGCACTCGACCTCACCGCCGACCTCCCCGTCACCGCGCTGGAGGACTTCTACCGGGATCTGCACCGCAACCCCGAGCTGTCCCTCCAGGAGCACCGGACGGCCGGGCGGTTCGCCGAGCGGCTGTCCAAGGCCGGGTACGAGACCGCCGAGGGCGTCGGCGGCACCGGAGTCGCCGGAGCGCTGCGCAACGGTGACGGGCCGACGGTGCTGCTGCGCGCCGACATGGACGCGCTGCCCGTCCAGGAGGAGACCGGGCTGTCGTACGCCTCCCGGGCACCCGGGGTGATGCACGCCTGCGGGCACGATCTGCACGTGACCTGGCTGGCAGGGGCGGCCGAGGCGCTGGCCGCCGGGCGGGAGACCTGGAACGGCACCCTGCTGGTCGTCGGGCAACCTGCCGAGGAGACCGGGCAGGGCGCTGCGCGGATGGTCGCGGACGGTCTGTACGAGCGGTTCGCGCGGCCGGACGTGCTGCTCGGCCAGCATGCGGCGCCCGGGCCCGTCGGCTTCTACGCGCACTCGCCGGGCCTGATCATGTCGGCCTCGACGGACGTCGACATCGTCGTGCACGGCAGGGGCGGGCACGGGTCGCGTCCCGAGACGACCGTCGACCCCGTCGTCACCGCCGCTTATCTCGTCACCCGGCTGCAGACCGTCGTCTCCCGGGAGATCGCCGCCCGCGAGTCCGCCGTACTGACCGTCGGACGGATCGAGGCGGGCACCCGGCACAACATCATCCCGTCCGAGGCGCGCATCTCCCTCAATCTGCGCACCCAGTCCGACGAGGTGCGCGAGCGGATGATCGCCGCGATCCGGCGCATCGCGGCCGGCGAGGCCCTCGCCGCCGGATGCCCGCGGGAGCCCGAGGTGAGCGTGGGTGCGACCTTCCCGGTGACCATGAACGACGCCGACACCGACCGCCGGATCGCCGCCGTCCACGAGGAGGTGCTCGGGACGGGGACGGTGCTGGACTTCGGCCCGGTGATGGGCAGCGAGGACTTCCCGCACCTGGCGCAGGGCGGGATCCCGTACTCGTACTGGTTCGTCACGACGACCCCGGCCGACGTGTGGGACGCGGCGCCCGGCGCCGACCTCATGGAGAAGTTCCTGGCGGTCCCGAGCAACCACAGCCCGCACTTCGCACCCGACCTGTCGACGGTCGTACCGGGCGTACGGACGCTGGTGTCGGGGGCGTTGGCCTCCCTCGCGGTCTAGGGCTCTTCTGATGGATCTCCGTGGGAGAAGGAGCGGCGTTCGGTGCGTGCTCTCGGCGTGCCGGGCGGAAGCCCTCGTAGCGGAGCTACTAGGGCTTTTGACCGGTGCGGCGAGAGGGCGTGCCGGGCGTCGCGACGCCGCGGAGATCCATCAGAAGGGCCCTAGTCCGGCAGCGCCTTCCGCAGTGCCGCGTCCAGGCTCTTCGCCAACTCCTCGTCGTCCGGCGGGCTGTCGCCGAACAGGGCGCCGAGCTGGGCGGTGAAGGTCTGGGTGAAGGCGCCGTACAGGGGCGTGCGCGGGCGCTGTACGGCGTTCTCCAGGGCCGGGAGCAGGATCCTGCGGGCGTACGCGGGGCGGCCGGCGGCGTCGCGGGGCATGCGGTCGGCGCGCTCGCCGGTGGGGGACGCGGACGGCGAGGTGGTGCCACTGGTGCAGCGCAGGCCGTCGTCCTGGTACGCCGAGGTGCGCGTCGCCGCGAACCCGGCGTCCAGCAGGCAGCGTTCGCTCTGCCTGCCGGTGAGGAAGGCGATCAGCTCGGCCGCCTTGTGCGCCCGCTCGGACGACTCGGTCACCGCCAGGTTCTGCCCGCCGAGCACCGCACGCCCGGGCAGCGGGGCGACGCCGAGCTGTTTGCCGGTGAAGGTCTGGAAGAGGGTGCGGTAGGCGTACGGCCAGAAGCGCAGGAACGCTGTGCGGCCGTCCGCGAAGTCGCCGAGCGAGGCGGCCTCGTCGGAGTGGACGGCGTTCGGCAGCAGGTACGGCGCGTCGGTGCGGCGGCGCAACTCCGCGATGCCCTGCGCCAGTTCGTCCACCGTGCCGTCGTAGTGGCCGCTGTCGTCGGTGAGCCGGAAGTCGTCCACGGCGGAGGCGAACGCCTCGACGGCGTTGACGGTACGGCCCTCATAGCCGGCCAGTTGAGTGGTCCAGCCCTTCTCGTAGCCCCCCGGCCGGTGGTCGTCGACATCGCTGATCAGGGCGTCGAGCCGGGGCCAGTCGATGCCCGAGCTCAGGTCGGTCTGCTGCACGCCCGCCTGCCGCAGCCAGTCGCGCCGGTAGTAGAGCAGCCCGACGTCGCTGTTGAACGGCACCGCGTACACCTTGCCGTCCCAACGCGCCGTACTGGCCACGGACTTGACGACATCGCCGTCGATCATCGAGTCGGGCAGCGGGCGCACCAGGTGCGCGGCGGCGAACTCCGGCACCCAGGTCACGTCGAGGTTGACCACGTCGTACGTCGCGCTGCCGGACTGCAGGGCGCCGAGCAGCTGGCTGCGCTGTTCGTCGGCGCTGCCGGAGAGCTCGACCAGACGGGCGCGGTAGCCGGTGCGGGCCCTGTCCTGCTGCCGGTTCCAGGCGTCGATGAGCTGCTCGCGGACGCCGTTCTTGCCGGTGACGTCGCGGCCGCTGGCGATCACGATCTCGCCGGGCACCTCGTCGCCGGAGGACTTCGACGAGGTCCCGCCGCCGGAGGTGCAGCCGGCCAGCAGAAGCAGAGCCAGCAGTGCCGCGAGGCGTCGTAGGGGCATGCCCATCAGTCCTCCCCCGTCCCGGTGCGCGCGACCTCGTCGGTCAGGCCCGCGCCGAGGTCGTCGTCGGCGTCCAGGCAGCGGCCGCCGCTCGCCTCGGAGATCCGGGCGTCCGGCTCGCCCCGGTCGCAGCCGCCGCTCACCAGGGACACCATGGTCACCGGCACCTTCGACGAACGGGCCCGGTCCAGTACGTCGTCGAGGTCGCCGCCGGTCAGCCGGTCGTCGTCCTCGTCGTCGGTGACGTACACGATCAGCTGGGGGCGGTCGTCGTCGGCGCCGCGTTGCCGCATGTCGTCGAGCGCGGCGAGCAGCGCGGCGTGCGGATCGGCCTGGGCGTCGCGGACCTTGGCCCCGTCGACGGCGCGTTCGGCGTCCTTGCGCTGCCGGCGGCCGAACGGCAGCAGGGTCTGGTGGCGGCGGTCCCCGGTGGTGCCGGACACCGTCCACACGCCGTACTCGTCCCCGTCGCCGAGGCCGCCGAGCGACTGTTTCAGCAGACCGGGCCCGCCGCTGGGGCCGTCCCAAAGGCCGCCCATGGAACCGGAGTTGTCGAGCAGGAAGAGCACCCGGCCGGGACCGTTCGCGCCCCGGTACCGCTCGAGCGCCGTCTCCATCGCCTGCCGTCCGGTGGCCTCCCTGAGCGGCGAGGGGGCCCGCAGCACCCCGCGGGCGACGTGCTCGGGATCCAGCAGCGGCCGGTTGCTGCCGGTGGGCTCACGGAAGCCGTCCCGCGCGAACACGGCACGTCCGCCGTCGCCCGCCAGCCAGGCGCGGAACCGGTCCGCCGCCCTGTCGCGCGCCGACTCGTCCCGGTCGGCGTCCTCCCAGCGGACCCGGACGAAGGTGGGCTCGATGCCGGGCACGTCACCCGGGTACTCGGCCGTGCGCGGACTGCGCGTCGTACGGTCGCAGCCGACGCCGGTCCTGAGCAGGAACTCGGGGACGAGGGCAGCGGTGCGGGCGTCCGCGGCGGTGTCGTCGGGCAGCGTGCACAGCAGGTCGGCGGCGGTGCGGGAGGGCGGCCCCGCCTGGGCGACCTGACGCTCGGCGCGGGCCGGGTCGGTGCCGCCGGTGCCGTACAGACCCATCGTGGCGAGCAGCGCGGCGTCCGCGAACTCCGGGTCGGGACGGCGTACTTGGGCGTCCTCGTCCTGGCCCTGCAGGGCGGTGAGCAGCGTCGTCAGCCTCGGCACGACCCGCGCGTTCAGGGACTCGGGGGCCAGATCGTCGGGCACGGCGAGCACGATCGGCGAGTACGCGAGGGGGTCCTCGTCCGCCTGCAGACGGGCGACGTTGTCCGTGTCCTGCCCCGCCGTGACCCGGCCGACGTCGGCGCCGGAGGCCGGGATCCAGATGTCCGGCTGCGGCCCGATGTCGCGCTGCGGGTTGGTGTCCTCGTCGTGCGGCTCCCGCCAGACCTCGGTCTGCCTGCGCAGCGCGGTGACCACGTCGGCGGCGCCCGCGCTGTAGACGGTGATGCCGCTGCGCCGGCAGCCGTCGCCGTCGGTGTTCGCGTCCGAGGTCAGATAGGCGTCGGCGGCCGCGGTGACGGTCGGTTCGAGATCGGGGTCGGTCAGGACGCGCAGTTCGAGGGGCGGGGCGCAGGAGGAGTCCGAGGCGAGGAGGGCACTCAGGCCGTAGGACCCCAGGCCGAGGCCGGCGACGACCAGGACGAGGACGAGCCAGACACGGCGGACGGGGGAGGGGCGGGGGTGCTTGCCGCCGGGGGGCGTGGGCGATGCCTCGCGGGACGGTGGCGGGGTACCGGTGGACGGCTCCGAATTGCCGCCGGGGAACGGCGATTCGGCGCCGAGGGGCAGGGTCGCTTCCTGCCGAGGCGGTGGCGGCGGAGGTGACGGCGGCACCGGAACCGGGTGGGCCGACAGCAGGACGTCCTCGCCGGGTTCCGCCTTGCTCTCGGGTTCCCACGGCTCATTGCGCACGGCGGTCCGGTACTCCCCGGCAGCCATCCGGTCCCGCACAGCGTCGGCGAGTTCCAGGAATCCCAGCTCGCCGCCTGCGTCGAGGAGTTGTACGAGCTCGTCGGTGAACGGCGTAGGCGTCCCGCTCGGTCCCGCGTCGATGCGGTGGTTGGCCTGCACGCTCATCAGCAGCAGCACGCGCCGCCGGTCGCGGAACTCCTCCCAGATCCAGCGGGCGTTCCCGGCGAAACAGCTGTCGAGGACGACCACGATCCGCTCGGCCCGGCTGGAGGCCAGCATGCCCAGCACGGTGCCGAACATCTGCGCGCCGGGAAAGACGGCGTGCCCGCCCGGCACCACGCGTGCGCCGCGCATCTGCAGGAACAGCTCGTTGCCCGCGCTGGGGATGGCACCGTGCCCGGCGAAGTACAACAGCAGCAGGCCCTCGGCCTGTTCGGCGGCCGTGAGCAGCGCCCGGTTGAACTCGTCCACGTAGGGCGATCGGCAGACGGTGATCTCGTCCGCGCCGAACACCCGGCCCCGCCGCAGCACGTCCTCGAGCCGGTCGAGGTTGTGCTCGACGGCCGGGAGATCGCCCGGCACTCCGTGCGGCGGCTTGGTGTCCTCGTACTCGGACACACCGACCAGCAGCGCCCGGTTGGTCCTCCCGCGCGGGTCGAAGTGACTCACCGGGCTACCTGTCGTCGGGGTCCACCGTGGTGACGCGGGCCTCGGGCGGATCACCGTCCTCGACATCGCTGCGGTTGGCCTGCCAGGCCGTCACCGCATCCTTGACCTGCTGCAACAGCTCCTTGAACACGGCGGAGGCACCCGCGCCGATCATCGCCACGACGATCTCCATGCCGAGCCCCATCGGGGCACCGGCCCCGTCCCGCGGCTCCTGCCTCTCGTCGATCCGCAGCCTGCCCGCACGCGCCAGTTCGTCGAGTGGTTTCTCCCGCTCCAGCCACATCTTGAGGGCGACGACATCGCTGCGCGTCGCGGTCTCGTCCAGCCTGACCCGAATCTCCTGGTTGGCCACTCCATCCCCCTCAGCCATAACTCACCATCATTGCATCGGTGTTGGCGTGAGGGGAGGGGCCGTTGTCGGCCCTTGTCGGTCCTTGTCAGCCTTGTGTCTGCAACTGCCGCAGCTGTCGCCGGACATGATCGAGCGCGCCCTCCCGGCGCCCCGGTACCCGCGAGCGCAACTCGGCCAGCGCCGCCCCGAGTTCGCGCGCCGCCACGGCGTCCCGGATCTGCCCCCACTGGTGGTGCGCCCGGTCCACGGCGGCCTCGACGGCCGGCGCGTCCACGGCCTGCCCGGCCGACAGCCGCGCGGCGGCCACCCCCAGCCAGGTCCGGCAACTGCGCACCGGATCCCCCGCGAACATCGCCAGATCGGCCCGCACCTCGGCCCAGTGCAGGGCCTCCTCGGACCCGGCCCCGTGCGCGACCGCGGCCCCCTGCTCGTACTGCGCGGCGAGCGCGTCGGCATCGGGGTGCCGGCCGGACTGGACGGCGGCGGAGATGGCGGTGTGGGGGTCGACGACAGCGGGGGCATTCAGCCCCTCCGGGGTCACCCCCAGGGGAGTTCGAGGACGAGGCCCTTCGGGCCGATACGGGGGTCTGGAGGCGAAGCCCGTGGGGCCGGCGCCCACCCCGACGCCGGGCGCCGCCAGCACAAGGTCCGCGTACCCCTCGACCCCCACCCGACCCAGGGCCTGCTGATGAAGCACCGTCGGCTCAGGCCGGTGGCCACTGCGCAGAATCGTCGCCACGGCCTTCATGTACGCGGGCACCGCCACCGCCCGCCGCGACGGCGGAGGCGGCGCGATGCGACCGTAAACGGCGACATTGCGCCCGGAGTCGAGTGGATTCGCCCGCAGCCACTCCCATGTCTCGGGATCCGCGTGCAGATCGAGTACGAGGGTCGTCGTCCCGGGCGTCCGGAGCCGCAGCTCCTCCCGCACCCAGTGCCAGGGAAACCCGGTGTAGCGGACGGTCGAGGGCGTCGTCCGGGCCAGCGCCAGATGCGGCAGCCGCTGCCGCCGGTCGAGCTGCAGCTGCCCGGTGACGAAGACGGTGAGCGGCCCCGGGGCCGCCGCGGCGGCACGCAGCCGCGTCAGGACGGCCTGCGGCTCCAGCGGGTCGGCGAGCTCGACGACGTTGGCCGTCTCGGTGCCGGACAGCACGGCGGGCGGCACGGCCGCCAGGACCGGGAGCACGGACGCCGCGTCCACCAGGCACCCCTTGCCCGCCGGGGCGGCGGCGAGCAGCAGCACGGTTCCGGGCATCGTTCCCTCCCCATCCCCCGTCGATCACTTACGGCAGCACCGTAACCGCTGCGGCTGCAAAGGTGGGTCTCAGGACTGCAAACGTACGTTCGCTTCGGCGGCCGGAGGGGGCCTGCGCACGGCGAAGACGGTCGTGTCGTCGGCCGGCCGCCCGCCGCAGTGCCGCTGGGGGTCCCCCCTCTGGGGGAGTGCCCTCCCGTACGAAGGCGACCAGGCGCCGGGGTTCGGCGGTGCCCGGGTCGGCGGTGACGGCGCGGGCGACCTCGTCGACGAGCGGCTAGAACTCCCCGTCGGCGTCCCGGGCCTCGGTGACACCGTCGGTGGTGAGCAGCAGGGTCTCGCCGGGCGCGGTGGTGTTGAAGTCGACCGGCGTGATGCCGAGGAGCAACAGGAACGGCGGCACCCAGGCCGGACAGCGCCCGCGGAACCGCAGCAACTGCTGCCGCTGCACCGCATCGGAGGCCCCGGCTCGGGGCAACCGGTCCAGCAGCACGGCCCCAGCGAAGCACTCGGCCGCACGCCCCGCATCCGGGCGTGAATCGTGCCTTCCGCCGACTTGCCAGGGCCCTGTCCCAGGTGTGCTCTGGTAGGCGGGGGGCGAGGAGAGAGAGGAGCGCTCTCATGGCACAAGCGGCACCCGCGCACGGCGGCGGGATGATGGGAAAGGTCAGGGCGAACCGGGCGGCCCGTCCCACCCGCACACCCGACCTCTTCGACGACCGCGTCCACACGGTGGCGCGCTACGGGATCCCCGTCGTACTCGGTCTCGTCTACGGTTTCTGGGCGGCCGCCAACCGCCGCGGCGGCGGCGAGATCACCGGCTGGAACATCCTGTTCGGCTTCGTGACCGCGGCCACGTTCATCGTGCTGTGCATCGCCGTCGCGACGTTCGCGCCGCTGCTGAAGCGCGAGCTGCACTCGCTGGTGAAGTCCGGCTTCGCGGGCGCGGCAGTCGGCTTCCTCTACAGCCAGACCGGGGAGTCCGTCTACCGGTCCGTGGCCCTGGGGGTGGTGGTCGCGGCCGGCATCTTCGTCGTGTTCTTCTACCGCTACTACACACGCGAGGACGCGGTGGGCAACCGCGTCCGCTGACGCGGGCGCCCGAGGAGAGCACACAGCGTGCGGCCCCGGCGGAACCGCCGGGGCCGCACGCTCCCTTGTCTCCCCTTCCACTCACCCCGAAGCGGTCCAGGTGCTGGAATCCGAGGCGGCCCAGGTGCCGCTGTTCCAGTCCGGGTCGTTCCAGTTCGCGTTGGTCCAGTGGCCGTCCTTCCACTGCGGACAGGGGTCCGCGCAGTTCGGCACGGACCGGCCGGCGGTGTCCACGAACGCGGCGCTCGCCCAGCCCCGGGCGTCGACGAGCCAGTACCAGTTCGTGTTGCCGCCCACGCTCTGCCCCTGGACCATGCACTCGACGCGGACGTGACTGCCCGGCGCGAGCCGATCGACGACGGGTGAGTTCAGGGTCGGTCCCGCCCGGACGTTGAGCGCGGTGCGGGAGACGACTGTGCCCGGGACCGGACTGCCGTGATCGCCGCCGTGACCGTCGGCGAACGTCGGCGTCGCCGCAGCTCCCGTGCCCGCCGTGACGGCGATCGTGCCGCCGGTGAGCAGGAGCGCGGCCAGGGTCCGCAGGGCCGGAGTGGTGCGCATGATCGGCCTCCTTCTCCCCAGCACCAGGAAACACCCGTTCGGGTGAAGCCTCCACCGGAGAGCACCCGTATGCAGGCGCACCGCTCGCGCACCCCGCCCTCCGGCCCTTGCCTGAGAGGGTGGCCCCTCGTCCCTCGCACCTGCGGACAACCCTGTCGACGGCACTGATCGCCCTGGCCTGCTTCCTCGCGCCCATCGGTGGACTGGCCGCCTGGGCGGCGTACGGGCTCGCCGACACGGGCCGCTACGTCACGACGATGGCGCCGCTGGCCGCGAATCCCGCCGTACGCAACGCGATCGCGGACACCGTCGGCGCCGGGATCATGGACGAGGTGGGCCACCGGGCCGATGCCCGCCCGATGCCCTCCGCGGTGCGCCCCTTCGTGCACGACGCGGTGCACTCCTTCACCGGGACGGCGACCTTCCGCCTGGCCTGGGACGCCGGAAACCGGGCCCTGCACGACGCCGTCCTGCACGCCCTGCGCGACGAGCGGGAGCACGAGGTGACGGTCGATCTCGCGCCCGTCACCGCCCAGGTCAAACGGCGGCTCGCCGACGACCACGTCCCGCTCGCGAACCGCATCCCGGTCGAGCACACCGAGGTGTCCGTCCTCCCGGCCCAGGATCTGGACCGGCTCCGGAAAGGGTTCCGTGTGCTGGAATTCGCCGGTTTCTGGCTGCCTGTCGCCTCCGCGGTCTTCGCCATCTCCGGGATCTCGGTCGCCGCCTGCCGCCGCCGCGCGCTCACCGCGACCGCGCTCGGCACGGCGCTCGGCGGCGCGTTCCTCGGCCTCGCGATCGCGATCGGCCGCCGTCTCACCCTGGCCGACCTGCCCGAGGAGGCCCATCAGCCGGCCGCGGGCGCGGTCTACGACGCGCTCACCGCGACCCTGCGCCAGGTCGCCTGGCTGCTGGTCGCGCTGGGCCTGGCGGTCGCCCTGGCCTCCTGGCTCACCGGGCGCTACGGCCACCTGCTGCTGCCGCGGCGATACCGGCGAGCGTCCGCAGCGCCCGCTCCAGATCCGGCACAGGAGCCGACGCGAGTCCGAGTCTGACGGCGTCCGGGGTGCGGCTCGGGTCGACGGCGAAGGCGGGACCGGGCGTGACGGCGATCCCGTGCGCCGCCGCGGCGGCCGTGAAGGTGTCCGCCCGCCACGGCGCCGGCAGCTCCCACCAGGCGAAGTAGGCCCGCGGATCCGACCGCACCCGGAACCCGCCGAGGTGCTCGGCGACCAGCTCCTGCCGCCGCGCCGCGTCCTCCCGCTTGGCCGCCACCAGCCGCGCCACGGTCCCGTCCCCGGTCCACCGCACCCCGGCCTCCAGCGCGAACCGCCCCGCGCTCCACCCTCCGGAGCGCACCGCACCCGCCACGGCCTCGACCCGGTGCGGCGGTACGACGAGGAAGCCGACGGTGAGTCCGGGCGCGACCCGCTTGGAGAGGCCGTCGACGACGTGGGTGAGGTGGGGCGCGCAGGCGGCGAGCGGGGTCACGGAGTCGTCCACCAGGAAGGACCAGATGCGGTCCTCCACGACGGGCAGCTCCAAGTCGCGCACGGCTTCGGCCAGTTGGGCGCGCCGTGCACCGCTCATGGTCACGGAGGTCGGGTTGTGCAGGGCCGGCTGAAGGTAGAGCGCGGACAGCCGGGCGCCGGCGACGGCCTCCGGCCGCACTCCCTCCTCATCGGTGTCCAAGGGCACGAGCGTGATCCCGAGCCGGGCGGCGATCTCCTTGACCAGCGGATACGTCAGCGCCTCCACGCCGACCCGGCCGCCCGGACGGACGAGGGAGGCGAGGGCGGCGGCGATGGCCTGGCGGGCGTTGCCGGTGAAGAGGACCTGGTCGGGGGAGGGCCGCCAGCCCGGGGTGGCGAGGAGGCCGGCCATCGCCTCGCGGGCCGCGGCGGTGCCGTCGGCCGGAGCGGGGCGCAGGGCGTCGGTGAGGACGTCGGGACGCACGAGGGGGGCGAGAGCGGGGGCGAGCAGCTCCGGCTGGCCCGGCGCGGAAGGGTAGTTGAGCTCCATGTTCACCGGCGCGGCGGTGGCCGCCTCGGTGAGCGAGCGCCCGGCAGGAGCCGCAGCCGCGGCCCGCACGAAGGTCCCGCGGCCGACCTCCCCCACCACCAGCCCCCGCCGCACGAGCTCGCCGTAGGCCCGTTCCGCCGTCGAGGCGGCGATCCCGTGCCGCCGCGCGAACTTCCGCTGCGGTGGCAGCCGTTCGCCGGGCCGGAGCCGTCCGCTGGTGATGTCGGCGGCTATGCGGTCGGCGATACGCCGATACGCGTCCATGGACCGATTCCCCCTGTTGTCCCTGCTCTTGCCATTGCACCGAGGGCAAAGATCTTATTGCACCGACAAGTTGGACCGCCCTAGGGTCGCGTCCATGGCAGCCCCCCTTGTCCTGGTCCACGGCCACCCCTTCGACCACACCATGTGGAACCCGCAGATCGAGGCCTTCTCCCCCGCCCGCCGTGTCATCGCGCCCGACCTGCGCGGCTACGGCGCCTCCCCCGAGGCCCCGCCCGTCGCGGCCTTCGAGCAGTTCGCGCAGGACGTCGTGGCCCTGCTGGACGGCCTCGGTGTGGAGACCTTCGTGCTCGCCGGCCTCTCCATGGGCGGCCAGATCGCGATGGACTGCTGTCGGCAGTTCCCGGACCGCATCCGCGGACTGGTCCTCGCCGACACCTTCCCGGCGGCCGAGACCCCCGAGGGCGTCCGCACCCGCCACGCCATGGCGGACCGCCTGCTGGCGGAGGGCATGCGCGGATACGCCGACGAGGTGCTGGAGAAGATGGTCGCCCCGACCGCGGATCCCCGGGTCAAGGCCCACGTCCACCGCATGATGACGGCCACCCGCCCCGAGTCCGCCGCAGCCGCCCTCCGCGCCCGGGCCGCCCGCCCCGACTACCGCGAACTGCTGACCCGCGTCACGGTCCCGGCCCTGGTGGTCGTGGGCGCCGACGACACCTACACGCCTGTGGCGTATGCCGAGGCCATGCACGCGGCGCTCCCCCACTCGACCCTGCACGTCATCCGGGGCGCCGCCCACATGCCGAACCTGGAGAGGCCGGAGGAGTTCAACGAGGCTCTGGGGAAGTTCCTGGCGGGAATCGACCGCTCCGAGGGATGATTCGGGCATCCCACCCGCGAGTGGAAGGCCGGGACTTGGACACCGCTGCCGCCGAGTGGACCGTCGAGGACGAGCCCGTACGACGGACCGGACGGAGCTTCGCCTCCTGGTGCGCGGGGCTGCTGCTGGCCGGAGTGAGTGCGGTCGTCGGGTGCCGGATCGCCGACAGCGACGGCGTCACACCGATCCCCCAGGTCCTCGCGTTCCTCCCCTGGCTGCTCGCGCCCGCCGGACTGGCGCTGCTGCTCGCTCTGCTCGGGCGGTGGCGGGTCGGGATGGTGTGGTCGCTCGTCGTGCTCGGCCTGCTGGCGTGGTTCATCGAGCCGTACGGGAAGACCGACGAGCCCGGCGGCACTCCGCTCGCCGAGTTCAAGGTGCTGACCTCGAACGTCGAGTTCGGGCGGGGCGCGCCCGCCCTGGTCCCCGTCATCCGCGCCGACAAGCCCGACATCGTGTTTGTGGAGGAGTGCGAGTACACCTGCCAGGACCGGCTGAAGCAGGAGTTCTCCGCCGAGTACCCGTACCGGCAGGCCGTGGAGGCCGGCGGTTCCGAGGGGTCGGTCGTCCTCAGCCGCTTCCCCCTCAAGGGCACGGACGGCGTGCACGGCACCATGGGCATGCCCGGCGCCGTCGCCGACGTGCAGGGTCATGCCGTACGGCTCCAGCTCGCGCACCCCATGCCCCCGCTGCCGGGCCAGGTCGGCGTCTGGCGCCGGGAGCTCGGCCGGCTGCGGGACGCTGCCGCCGCCGCGCGCACGCCGATGATCCTGGCCGGTGACTTCAACGCCTCCCAGGACCACGCCGCCTTCCGCCGCATCCTCGACACCGGCCTGAGCGACGCCGCCCGTCTCGCGGGCCACGACCGCACCCCGAGCTGGCCGGCCCGGACCGCTCCGACGATCGGCGCCCAGATCGACCACGTGCTCGTCTCCCGGGACTTCTCCGCGAGCAGCGCCCGGTTCCTGGACGTGGCCGGCAGCGACCATCGCGCGCTCCTCGTGGACATCACGCTTCACCAGCGCGGATGACAGGAACGCGGGTGAACACGCGCGCCCTGACCGAGCCGCCGCCGACCGCCCGCCGGGCCGCAGCCTGGTGGCCGCTGGTCGTCGCCGTGGAGCGAATGGTCGACGCGACGACGGCGGCCGCGGTGCGGGTACGGCACGGGGCGGCCCCGCCGTCGGGCGCCGAGGTCGGCCACGTCGCCCTGCAGCTCGGCGAGTTGGCCGAGGGTCTGCGGGACACGGAGGTCCTGTACCCGGTCCGCACGGACCTCGCCGGACCGGCCGGCAGCGTGCTGGAGCCGCTGCGACAGGAGGTGGCGGCGGCGCGGGCGATCGCGTCACCGCACTGAACGCAGGTGGGTGCGGGCCGCCTTGTGCAGGAAGGCGACCCGCACCGGTGGGGGGTGGGGTCAGCTCTTGTGGAGCGCCTTGTCGCTCAGCGCCTTGTCGAGGGCCGCGGCGAACCCGTTCGCCCACAACTGGTCCACGCGGGCCCGCTCGTTGGCGTCGGGCTGGGAGTTGGTGCAGGACGTGCCGGGCCCGCCGCCCGACATCAGCTCGCTGCACGGGCCCTCGTAGTGGTCGGGCAGCCCGAGGACGTGCCCGGTCTCGTGGGCGGTCACGCGTGTGGAGTCGTACTCCTTGTTCTGCGCGTAGTCGAGGAAGACGTACCCGCCGCCGTGGCCGTCGGTCGAGGCGTACGAGCCGCGGGAGTCGTTGCCCTCGCGGTAGGAGAAGTCGGCGCCCGACGACCCCGACTGGAGCTTCACGTTCGACACCGAGCTGTTCCATATCTCGGCGCTGCGGGCTATCTGCGCGCTGAACGTGGGCGCACCCGAGGCGTCGTAGGTGACCGTGACGGCGGCCGCGCTGCCGGGGTGGGCGGCGCGCTTCTCGGCGACGGACTTCAGGACCGCCCGGAAGAACGCCTGGTTTGCCTTGGCCTCCGCGGGAGAACCGGTGTAGCCGGAGTACGAGGAGGGAGCCGGGGCCGCGGCGGCGGGCACCGCCGTGCCGAGACCGAAGGCCGCGAGGCTCAGGCCGACCGCGGCCGCGGTGAGGGTGGATGTGGACATGGATGTGCGCTTGCGCATCGATGACTCCTAGGTGGGGGGTGAGTCAGTCGTCATCGGTGAGTGTCGGCGCCTGTGGGACGGCTGTGATGATGGCAACCGGCGATAGCACGGCCCTATCGCCGATCTGCCGCACCAACCGGTGAGCATGTGCGGGGACGGCCCAATTCGCGTGTGCTGGGCAGGGTTTGTGCGTCTGGTGAAACCTTTGATTCCGCTTTACGCTCCGAGGGCATGGACCTCGAGGTGAGACACCTCCGCGCGCTGTGCGCCATAGCCGACACCGGCAGTCTGCACCGCGCGGCGCGCCAACTGGGCGTTGCCCAGCCGTCGTTGAGCACACAGCTGCGCCGTATCGAACAGGAGCTGGGCGGCGCGCTGTTCGTCCGCGCCCGCACCGGCTGCCGCCCCACCCCGCTGGGCAGCCTGGTGCTGAGCCGCGCCCGCCCCCTGGTGGCCGAGATGCGCTCCCTGGTCAGCGAGGCGAGAGCCGCGGCCACCGGCGGCCAGGAACTGCGCGTCGGCTCCACCGCGAGCAAGGCCCTGGCGGGCTGGCTGCGCAGGCTGCGCGCCCGCGGCCAGGACCCCACCCTCCACATGAACGTCTCCCCGAACGCCCTGCTGCGCATGGTCGCCGACGGCCAGCTCGACGTCGCCTTCGTGCACGAGGTCGAGGGCTGCCCGCTGCGCATCCCCGAGGGCCTTCGGCTGCGCACCCTGGTCGAGCGCGAGCCGCAGTTCGTGTACGTGTCGGCCGACCACCCCGCGACGGCGCACCCCGTGGTGCAGGTCTCCGAACTGGCCGACGACCGCTGGATGATCGACCCCACGGTGGACGGCGAATGGGACGCCGTCCAGCGCATGTTCCGCACGGCAGGCATCAACCCCCATGTCCTGCACGGCGATTACCACACGGCCGCGGCCCTCGTCGCGACGGGCGAGGTCGTCACCGTCTGCCAGCCGACCGCCCTCTCCCGCCCCGACATGGCGGTCCGCCGCCTGCACGGCGACCCCCTCGGCGTACGCCTGCTCCTCGCGGCCCGCACCGAGACGGACCTCGACGGCGCACTGCCCGCACTGGAGGAGGCGTACTGGGAGTCGGCGCGACAGTCACCGGCGTACCGGGAGTGGCTGGAACGCGAGGGCGCGCGAGGCGCCCAGGGCACTCGGACCCCGGTTCCAGCCCTCCCGTAGACGACTTTCGGACGTCTCAGACCCCGATGTCGCCGCCGTCCTTCTTCCATACGGCGACGACGGCCGGGCGGGTGATCCTGCCGGGCCCGTCGGGCCAGGTGCTGGCGGGCTTCTCGACGGAGGCCCCGTCGATCTCGCCCGGATGCTGTACGGCGACGAGCACGCGCCGCTCCTGGATCACGGGCCCGCAGGTCTCGGCACCGGTGGGCACGGTCAGGAACTGCTTGAGCTCACCCCGCCGCTCCCCTCGCGTGGCCACCCCGAACAGCCCGTCGTGGGAGCCGAGTTGGTTGCCGTCGGTGGAGATCCACAGATTGCCGTACGGGTCGAAGGCCACGTTGTCCGGGCAGGAGATCGGGCTGACGTCGTCCTTGGGGAACCCGGCGAAGTAGGTGGCGGGGTCGTCGGGGTCACCGGCGACGAGGAACAGCGACCAGGCGAAGGTCCTGCTCTCGGGCCGGTTCCGGCGTTCGGTCAGCTCCAGAACATGCCCGTGCTTGTTGGCGTTGCGCGGGTTGGCCTCGTCGGCCTTGGCGTTCGTACCGACACCGCGGTTGGTGTTGTTGGTGAGGGCGACGTACACCTTGCCCGTGAGCGGGGAGGGCTGGATGTCCTCGGGCCGGTCCATCTTGGTGGCGCCGGCCTTGTCGCCGGCGAGGCGCGTGAAGACGAACACCTCCTCGGCGGACATCCCCTCGACGTGCGAGACGGCACCGTCGGCGGTGGCGGTGGCGAGCGGAATCCACTCACCACTGCCGTCGAACTCGCCGTCGGCGGGCAGCTTGCCGGTGCCGTCGATCTCCATGGCGGGCGAGTCACCGGTGAGCTTGGCGACGTACAGGGTCCCCTCGTCGAGGAGGGAGAGGTTGTGCTCGCGCACGGCCCTGCCCGAGCCCTTCTTCATCCGCTTGCTGCTGACGAACTTGTAGAAGTAGTCGAACCGCTCGTCGTCACCGGAGTACACGACGGGCCGCCCGTCGGCGGTCAGCCGCACGGTGGCGGCCTCGTGCTTGAACCGCCCGAGGGCGGTGTGCTTGCGGGGCGTGGAGGAGGGGTCGTACGGGTCGAACTCGACGACGTACCCGAACCGATGCACCTCGTTGGGCTCCTGGGCGACGTCGAACCGCTTGTCGAACCGCTCCCACTTGCGCTCGGTGGCCCCGGTGCCGATGCCGTACCGCTTGTCCGTGGTCCGGCTGCTGTTGGCGAAGTACTGGTTGAAGTTCTCCTCGCCGTGGAGGGTGGTGCCCCACGGGGTGGTGCCGCCGGAGCAGTTGTTGAGGGTGCCGAGGACCTTGGTGCCGGTCGGGTCGGCGGAGGTCTTCAGGAGGTCGGACCCGGCGGCGGGCCCGGTCAGCCGGAACTCGGTGGTGGCGGTGACGCGCCGGTTGAGCGGATGCCGGGGCACGGCGAGAAGCTTCCCGGTCTTCCGGTCCCCCTCCACGACGACGGCGGCAAGACCGTGCGCGGCCCAGGCGACCTCGACCTGCTGCCGGGTCGGGTTGGCGGGGTCGTACCCACGGAACATGAGCACTTCGTCGGTGTACTCGTGATTCGCGACGAGCAGCTGCCGGTCCCGCTCGCCGGGCAGCGGGAGGAGGGCCAGGAAGTCGTTGTTGTACCCGAACTGCCCGGCCTGCGCGGCGGCGGTCTGGTTCTCCGGGTCGAAGGCCGGGGCACCGCGCAGGATGGGCTCGCCCCAGCGGATGACGACGTTCTGTGCGTACCCGTCGGGGGTGACGACCGCGTCGGTGGTGTTGGGGGCGACGGAGCTGTACCGCAGGCCACGGGCGCCCTTGCCGCCCGGTTTCGGCTTCCCGTACGACTGCGCGGCGGCCGCGGGGCGGGCCCCTGCCACGGCGGCCGAGCCGGCCGCGGCGGCCACGGTGACGACGGCGGCGGCCCGCATCATCGAACGGCGCCCGAGGGCACCGGCGATGACGTCGCCCACGTACTCGTTCTCGCTGGTGTTGGGCACCTCGTGGAA
Source organism: Streptomyces sp. NPDC047043 (assembly GCF_040644055.1). Classification (NCBI taxonomy): domain Bacteria; kingdom Bacillati; phylum Actinomycetota; class Actinomycetes; order Kitasatosporales; family Streptomycetaceae; genus Streptomyces; species Streptomyces sp. NPDC047043. The sequence continues at coordinate 163,662 of NZ_JBEYVO010000019.1, read as the reverse complement.
ACAGGCGTCACCACACCGGTAGCGACAGGTGAGGGCGGATCGCCCGCCGGGATGCGAGGTGGACGGCGTCCCGATGATCGGCAGCAGCTTGCGCACTTTACTCTCCCCTTGCGTGCCCTTGGTGTGGACGTGACGGTAGGGGCACGTCTGTGCGAGGACGCTGCCGCTGGGTGAACGAAGGGTGAACCCGGGGAATCCGTGGGGGCGTTGACACGAAGCCCGTTTCTGCTCCCTGCCCCTCCCCAAGATCGCCATCTGGGGCCGCTAACCTTACGTGTCCGTCCTGGCCAGGGATTGACGGGATCAACTCACGCGAAGGGTTGCGCACATGGGCATTCTCACTCTCCTGCGGAACGCATTCGGCAGGTCACGCAAGGGGCGTGCCACCGAAGCAGAGGGTGCGGACCTCACCCCTTCGCAGTCACCGGAACCGACGGTCCCGTCGCCGTCTCCGGAACCGCAGCCGACCGCGTCGGTGCAGGTCCCGGAGCCGCGGCAGTCCTCGACGGAGGACACGGAGGACAAGGACGAGCACGACCTGGTGTCGGCGGCGTTCGACAACGTGACGGTCCCCAAGCCGTCGGAGCCGGTGGACGAGCCGACGACTGCGAAGCGGGTGGCCGAGCCGACGGCTGCAGAGCCGGTGGCGGTGGCCGAGGAGCCCGAGCCGGTGGCGGAGGTCGAACCGGAGCCGGTGGCCGAGGAGCCCGTGGCCGAGGTCGCGCCGGAGCCCGAGCCGGTCGCCGAGGTTGCACCCGAGCCGGAGGCTGCCGAGGAGCCGGAGCCGGTGGCTGAGGAGCCCGAGCCGGTGGCGGAGGTCGCGCCTGAGCCGGTTGCCGAGGAGCCGGTGGCCGAGGTCGCGCCGGAGCCCGAGCCGGTCGCCGAGGTTGCTCCCGAGCCGGAGCCGGAGCCGATCATCGAGCCTGAGTCTGAGCCGGTGGCGGAAGCGGAGCCTGAGCCCGTCGTGGTGACGGAGCCCGAGCCGGAAGCAGTCGCCGAGCCGGAGCCTGCCGTGGCGGAGGCGGTCGAGCCCGAGCCGGAGGCGAAGGTCGAACCGGAGCCCGAGGTTGTCGCTCCCGAGCCGGAAGCTGTCGAGGAGCCGGAGCCCGAGCCGGTGGCTGCCGCGGTGGACGAACCCGCGGCCGCCGACGGCGGGGAAGCACCGCAGGGGCCACCCGCAGTCGACGACGAAAGTGTCACGGGTGGTGCGGGTGGGAGCACCGAGGCCGAAGGCGGAGCCGAGGCCCTGACGGGGGCCGACGCCCCGGCCGCCGCCCTGGCAAAGGCCGGCCTCACGACCGCCCGCGCCAAGGTCTACCTCGTCCTCGACCGCTCCGCGAGCATGCGCCCGTACTACAAGGACGGCTCCGCCCAGGCCCTCGCCGACCAGACCCTCGCCCTCGCCGAGCACCTGGACCCCGCCGCCCCGGACACGTCCGTGCACGTCGTCTTCTTCTCCACCGAGGTCGACGGCACCACCGACCTCACGCAGGCCTCCGCCGAAACCGCCGTCGACGACGCCCACGCCGGCCTCGGCCGCATGGGCCGTACCAGCTATCACGCCGCCGTGGAAGCCGTCCTCGCCCACTACGACAAGAACGTCACCCCCGGCACCCCCGCCCTCGTCGTCTTCCAGACCGACGGCGCCCCCGACGCCAAGACCCCGGCCACCCAGTCCCTCACCGACGCCGCGAAGTCCCACCCCTCGGTGTTCTTCTCGTTCGTCGCGTTCGGCGACCACGACAACAAGGCCTTCGACTACCTCCGCAAACTGAAGACCGACAACACGGCCTTCTTCCACGCGGGCCCGACCCCCCTGGAACTCACGGACGCGGAGCTCTACGACGGCGTACTGATCGACTGGCGCCCCTGACCCGCCCCCGAACCCGGGCCGCCCCTTCCCACCCCTCAAAACGGGAAGCGGGCGGCCCACCCATGTCGGCTACGATTTCAAGGTTCGCAAAGAACCAAGAACCCCGAATTCCGACCTGGGAGCAGCCCCCGATGGCTCGACACCTCATCACCAGCGCCCTTCCGTACATCAACGGAATCAAGCACCTGGGCAACATGGTGGGGTCCATGCTCCCGGCGGACGTGTACTCCCGCTACCTCCGCCAGCGCGGCCACGACGTCCTGTACATCTGCGCGACGGACGAGCACGGCACCCCGGCCGAACTGGCGGCCAAGGAGCAGGGCCTGCCCGTGGACGAATTCTGTGCGCAGGCGCACGACGCCCAGAAGGCGGTCTACGACGGCTTCGCGCTGGCCTTCGACTACTTCGGCCGCAGCTCCAGCCCGCAGAACGTCGAGATCACGCAGCACTTCGCGCGCCGCCTCAACGAGAACGGCTTCATCGAAGAGCGCGCGATCCGCCAGGTCTACAGCCCCGCCGACGGCCGCTTCCTCCCGGACCGCTACGTCGAGGGCACCTGCCCGCACTGCGGCTACGACAAGGCCCGCGGCGACCAGTGCGAGAACTGCACGCGCGTACTGGACCCCACTGACCTCATCAACCCCAGGTCCGCGATCTCGGGCTCCACGGACCTGGAGGTCCGCGAGACCAAGCATCTCTTCCTCCTCCAGTCGAAGCTGGAGAACGAGGTCCGCGAGTGGGTCGCCCGCCACGACAAGGACTGGCCGCAGCTGGCCTCCTCCATCGCCCACAAGTGGCTGACCGAGGGCCTGCACGACCGCGCGATCACCCGCGACCTGGACTGGGGCGTCCCGGTCCCCGCCGACACCTGGCCGGAGCTGGCGGCCGAGGGCAAGGTCTTCTACGTCTGGTTCGACGCCCCGATCGAGTACATCGGCGCGACGAAGGAGTGGTCGGACCTGGATCCGGAGAACCGGGACTGGAAGTCCTGGTGGTACGACGTGGACACCACCGTCCGCTACACGGAGTTCATGGCGAAGGACAACGTCCCCTTCCACACCGTGATGTTCCCGGCCACCGAGCTCGGCGTCCGTGAGCCGTGGAAGAAGGTCGACTTCGTCAAGGCCTTCAACTGGCTGACGTACTACGGCGGAAAGTTCTCCACGAGCCAGAAGCGGGGCGTCTTCACCGACCAGGCCCTGGAGATCCTCCCCGCCGACTACTGGCGCTACTTCCTCATCGCGAACGCCCCCGAGTCGGACGACTCGTCCTTCACCTGGGAGCACTTCACGGCCACGGTGAACAAGGACCTGGCCGACACCCTCGGCAACTTCGTCAACCGTGTCCTGTCCTTCTCCCGGAAGCGCTTCGGCGACGACGTCCCGGCGGGCGGCGAGCCCGGTGAGGCGGAGGCGAAGCTGGGCGAGCAGATCGCCGAGCTGCTCGCCGAGTACGAGGGCCACCTGGAGTCCCTCCAGTTCCGCAAGGCGGCGGCAGCCCTGCGCGCCCTGTGGTCCGCGGGCAACTCCTACCTCGAGGAGAAGGCCCCCTGGCTGGAGATCAAGACGGACAAGGACGGCGCGGCCCTCACCCTCCGTACGGCGATGAACCTGATCCACCTCTACGCGGTGGTCTCGGAGCCGTTCATCCCGACCACGGCGAAGACGATGCGCGAGGCGTTCACGCTGACCGACGACACGGCGACCTGGATCACGCCCGACGAGGCGAAGTCCCTGACCTCCGTCCCCGCCGGCACCCCCTTCACGGTCCCCCCGGTCCTCTTCGCCAAGCTGACGGACGAGGACCTGGAGAACTACAAGGAACGCTTCGGCGGCGAAGCGGCCTGAGCGCACAGGCAAGGGCCCGGGAAGCCGATCGCTTCCCGGGCCCTTCGCCGTGACTAGGAAAGAACCCCGGCGCCCGTCGTCGTCGCCAGCTCCGTCGGCAGGTTCTTCGCCGACTTCTCCAGGCCCGCCGTCAGCGTCGGTGTCCAGTTCACCGTCGTCTTCAGCTTCTTCGAGCTCGCGGCGTTGTACGCGGCCACCAGGTCGGTCGCGGTGCCGTTGACGAGGTTGCCGGTGGCGGCCACCGAGCCCGTGCCGTCGCCGCTCAGCAGCTTGGAGATCTTCTGGGAGGTGGAGGTCCTCCAGTAGTTGTCCTCCGCCACGACCTGCGCCTTGGCCCGGGAGTTGATGCTGTACTGCAGCGCGTAGCCGTTCAGCGTCGTCGTGTCGTAGAGATTGTTGTAGATGTGGATCTGGCCGATGCGGGCCAGCGGAGCGCGCTGGACGATGCCCTTCCAGACGTTGTGGTGGATGGAGACGCGCAGCTTCCCGGTGCTGTCGGTGTCGCTGCTGCCGATCAGCATCGTCTTGTCGTGGTTGGTGAACTGGTTCCGCTCGACGGTCACCAGGTCGGAGCCCTTGGTGATGTCGAGGGCGCCGTCGTGGATCTGGTACTCGCGGCCGTAGTACTTCGGGTTGGCGCTGTCGAAGTGCGCCGCGTCGGTGAAGCTGTTGTGGTCCGCCCAGACGTGGCTCGCACCGCGCAGCGTGACCGAGTCGTACTGCGAGTTCCAGTTCCCCTCGTCGCCGTCCGTGGGGTCCCACTGCGGGAAGCAGTCCTCGGTGGCGGAGAAGGCCAGGTTCCGGACGATGACGTTGCCGACGTTCTGGATCTGGAGCATGCCGCCGGTGATCCCGGCCTTCGTCCCCGGTACGCCGACGATGCTGGTGTTGGCCGGCACCTTGAAGACGATGTTCGCCGCCTGCTTCTTCTGCGCGGCGGCACGGGCCTTCTCCTGGGTGCCCGACGGCAGCTTCGAGCGGCCGTAGGTGGCGGGGTCGTAGGCCTTGAGGTACGCCGCGAGCGAGTAGCCCGTCCCCGACGCGTAGTCGGCGCAGGTCAGCTTCTTGCCGGAGTTGTCGGTGTTCGCGTCGATGGTGCCCTTGATCTTGATGATCCGCGGAGTGGTGTCCGAGACGGAGCCCAGCGCCTTCACCAGCTGCGCGCGGGTGGAAACGGTGAACGTGTGCGCGGAGTCGGCCTTGGCACCACCGGTCGTACCGGATCCGGACGACGCCCAGCCGTCCTTGGCGGCGAGCGTCTGGTGGTACAGGTCGACGCTCGTCGTCCCGGCGTTCGCGTTCATCACGAGCACACCGGCACCGACACCGGCGGCCACGACGGCGGCGGAGACGACCAGGGTACGGCGCTTGCGGAGGGACCGGCGGTGGGAGGCAGAGGCCACGGGGATTCCTTACGCGGTTGCGGGGACGTGCTGTTCGTGAAGCCCCGGTGAAGGAGCTTGCGTCCCCAAGTCGCCGCCGGAATCGAAGGAGTTGCCGCGGGGCGGCCGGATTTTTCTCCGCCCGCCCCACACCAGGACTACGGCTTGCCGAGGACTACGACGATGCCGACGCGCTCGGCTGGGTGTCCGTGCTGTCGTGCGTCTCGTCCGGCGCGACGCCCATGGTCAGGTGGGCGCGCACCCCCTTGGCGATGTTCTTCTTGTTGTACTTCAGATAGAGCAGACCGCCCTCGTGACCGTTGTCCGGGTAGATCGTGTCCTCGTCGAGGGTGGTGCGGGTCGTGGTGTTCGTGGAGTACGGCTCCACCTCCGCCGACAGCAGCACCGACTTCTCGTCGAAGAACAGCTGACCCGTGTGGCAGGTGTGACCGCCCTCGTAACCGGCGTCGGTCCACTCGCCGTCCACGTGCACCTTGACGTGGATGTGCACACAGCGGCCCTGGTACCAGCCCGGGAAGACCGTCTTGAAGGTGACGTAACCGCGCTTGTCGGTCTTCCAGGTGCCGCGCAGATAGCGCTCGTCGTCGGTCGGCTCGGAGTGGCCACCGCCCGTGCCGCCGGAGGGGGCACCGGACGGGGGCTCGCCCGTCGGGGTGCCCGAGGGCGTGTCGGTCGGGGTGCCGGACGGGGCGTCCGTCGGGGCGCCGCCACCGCCGCCGCTGCCCATGGCCTCGTAACCGGAGTAGACGCCGAGCGCGGTGCAGTGCCAGATGTCGACGGCCGCGTTCTTCACCGGCTTGCAGGTCTCGGCGTCGATGACCTTGAGGGTGAGGGTGAGGGGGATGCCGTCCTGGTCCTCGGTGATGTCCTGGCGGATCTTGTCGGCGTCGATGTAGTACGGCCCCTCGGTGGTCTCCGAGGTGAGCGTGTAGCACGTGTCGGCCGTGCTGGACGCGCTCGCCGATGCGCTCGTTGCCGACTCGTCCGCGGAGGCGGTGAGGGCGAGGCCGCCGCCCACGCCCACCGCTGCCACCGCGCCCGCGCCCACCGCGACGACCTTGCGGCGCGTCAGGTCCTTCTTGTGTTTCGGCTCTTGGGCCGTCTGCTTTCCCGTCATGGTCGGCGAAGCTAGGAGTGCCGCCTGTCAGGAGCGTGGGAAAGCACTGTGGAACCCATGAATCCTTAAAGCCTGGCTGAAATCACCATCGGTTTCGCGCCTTTGTTCAGCAAAGGCTCTTGAAAGGCTTGCCTTGCCTGCGGAGCCGCTTCGGCTTGCGGCAGCGGCTCGGCAGCGGTGGCGACGGGCTCCGACTCCGCCGCCAGGCCCAGCGCCTCCCGCGCCGCCCCGACGTGCCGCAGCCCCTCCTGTGCCATCCGCGTCACGCGCTCGTACTCCGCCGCCGTCCGGGCGTCCGCGAGCAGGACCCGGGCGGCGTGGTGGCACTCGGCGGCCTCCGTCAGCGCGTGCCCCGCCGCCTTGCCGTTGCTCGCCCAGGCACTCGCACCCGGCGGCATCAGGCTGCCGCCGAGCCGGATCAGCCACCGGTTGGCCTCGGCCTCCGCATCCAGTTCGGTGGTCCCCCGCTCGGCCGGCGACCGCCGCAGTGCGACGACCGCGCCCACCGCTCCGGCGATCAACAGCGCCGAGAGCGCGATCGCGTACCCCATGGCTTCCTCCTTGGCCGACAGGCCCTCAGGGGCCCGATGTCACTCCCTATGACACGACAGGCTTCTGTGCTCCTCCCTCGGGATTGCTGTGTGCCTCCGGTGAGGTTTCCAAGTCGGTGTCCGCGGCGCCCGGGGTGGTGTCGGCCGCCCGCGCGGCGCGGACGAACCACGCCCCCGCCACCGCGAGCAGCGAGGCCGTGGACAGGGTGCACAGACCGCCGGTCGTGCTGCCCGTCGTGTCCTTGAGGTAGCCGAAGAGGAAGGGGGAAGCACCTGGCAGAAACATCGGAAAGAGCTGTGAATCAGGGTGCGCAAGCGAAAGGGCTCGAAACCGTCGGTCGGTTTCGAGCCCCTGTCACTCCGACTTGCCTACTTCGGCTGCGGCTTGCGCACCGTCAGGTGCAGCTCCTTCAGCCGCGCCTCCTCCAGCTCCGTCGGCGCGCCCATCATCAGGTCCTGGGCGTTGCCGTTGAGCGGGAAGGCGATGGTCTCGCGGATGTTCGGCTCATCCGCGAGCAGCATGACGATGCGGTCGACGCCGGGGGCGATGCCGCCGTGCGGCGGGGCGCCGAAGCGGAAGGCGCGCAGCATGCCGGCGAACTTCTCCTCGACGGTCTCGCGGTCGTAGCCGGCGATCTCGAAGGCCTTCAGCATGATCTCCGGCTCGTGGTTCCGGATCGCGCCGGAGGACAGCTCGACGCCGTTGCAGACGATGTCGTACTGCCAGCCCAGGATGTCCAGCGGGTCCTGGGTCTCCAGGGCCTCGAGGCCGCCCTGCGGCATGGAGAAGGGGTTGTGCGAGAAGTCGATCGCGCCGGTGTCCTCGTCCTTCTCGTACATCGGGAAGTCGACGATCCAGCAGAACCGGAAGACGCCCTCCTCGAAGTGCCCGGCGCGCTTGGCGGCCTCGACGCGGACCGCGCCCATGATCTTCGAGACCTCGTCGAACTCGCCCGCGCCGAAGAACACGGCGTGACCGGCGGCCAGCGACAGCCTCTTGGTCAGCTCGGCGACGTTCTCCTCGGTGAGGAACTTCGCGATCGGGCCGGTCAGCGAACCGTCCTCGGCGACACGCACCCAGGCCAGGCCCTTGGCGCCCTGCGAGACCGCGAAGTCACCGAGCTGGTCGAAGAACTTCCGCGGCTGCGCGGAGACGTCCGGCACCGGCAGCGCACGCACGTGCTTGCCGGCGAAGGCCTTGAACTCCGAGCCCTCGAAGACGTCGGTGATGTCGACGAGCTCCAGCTGGGCGCGCAGGTCCGGCTTGTCGGAGCCGTACTTCAGCATCGCCTCGCGGAACGGGATCCGCGGGAAGGGCGAGGTGACGTGCCGGCCGTTGCCGAACTCCTCGAACAGCTCCGTCATGAGCTGCTCGATCGGGCGGAACACGTCCTCCTGCTCGACGAAGCTCATCTCGACGTCGAGCTGATAGAACTCGCCCGGCGAGCGGTCCGCGCGCGCGTCCTCGTCGCGGAAGCAGGGCGCGATCTGGAAGTAGCGGTCGAAGCCGGAGATCATCAGCAGCTGCTTGAACTGCTGCGGCGCCTGCGGGAGGGCGTAGAACTTGCCCGGGTTCAGCCGGGACGGCACGACGAAGTCACGCGCGCCCTCGGGGGAGGTGGCGGACAGGATCGGGGTCGCCATCTCGTTGAAGCCCAGCGCCGTCATCTTGTGCCGGATGGCCGAGATGACCGCCGTCCGCAGCATGATGTTGCGGTGCATGCGCTCGCGGCGCAGGTCCAGGAAGCGGTACTCCAGGCGCCGCTCCTCGTTGACCCCGTCCTCGGTGTTGATCGTGAAGGGCAGCGGGGCGGCCGCGCCGAGCAGCTCGACCTCGCCGACCTCGACCTCGATCTCACCGGTCGGCAGCTCCGGGTTGATGTTCTCGGCGCCGCGGGAGACGACCTTGCCGTCGACGCGGACGGTCGACTCCTTGGTGACCTTGTCGAGGGCCTCGTAGGCGGGCGTGCCGGGGCGGGCGACGAGCTGCGTGATGCCGTAGTGGTCGCGCAGATCGATGAAGAGGATGCCGCCCAGGTCGCGCCGATTGTGCAGCCAGCCACTCAGCCGGACGTCGGTGCCGACGTCAGAGGAGCGGAGCTCGCCGCAGGTGTGGGACCTGTACCGATGCATCGTCGTTCATCCAGTCTTCGCGGATCGGGGGGCACGTTTCACGTGAAACAACCCCAGCGTACCGGGCACCCCAAGATCGGCTCCCCACCATTAAGACGTGGCAATCGGTGGCACTCCTCGATCACCTCTCCATAAAGTGGGGCAATGCGCACTGGTGAGCCTCTGCCCGCCGTGGGGGAGGTTCTCGCCGCCCTCGCGACCGGCCTGTGGCACTGGGACACCGCCACCGAACTGGTCACGGTCGATGCCGAGGCGGCTCGGCTCCTCGGCCTGCCGCCCGTACAGACGACCCTCACGGAGGCCAAGGCACGGGCCCGCCTCCATCCGGTCGACTGGAACGAGATCATCGCCGTCGTCGGGCTCGCCGTCGCCGAGGGCACGCTGGCCGAGGTGCGGATCCGGGTCATGGACGAGCAGGGACGGGTGATCCGTGTCGTCCGGTCCCGGTCCAAGCCCTCGTTCGACCCCGACAACAAGTCCTTCCAGCTGATCGGCACCCTCCAGGAGGTCACCGAACCGACTCCGGGCACCCCTGCCGGGCGCGTCGCCGTCACCGGTGACTGGCGGCGCTCGCGGGAGGCGTTCCTGCTGGACGCGGGCCGGGCGCTGGCCGAGGCGCGGTCGACGGAGGAGGTGCTGCGGGTCACGGGCGCCCTGTCGATGCCGGGGTTCACGCCGGACGGGCTCGCGGTGTTCGGCGTGGAGGGCGACCGGCTGACGATCATCGGTCACCACGGGCACCAGCCCGGCGACGACGGCCCCTTCTCGCACATGTCCCTGGACACGGACTACCCGGCCGCCGAGGTGGTCCGCACCGGACGCGCCGTCTACATCTCCACGCCCGAGCAGTACAAGTCGCGCTATCCGGCGGCGTGGCCGCTGGCCGCGTCCTTCAACCGCCATTCCTGGGCGTTCCTGCCGCTGACCGTGGCCGGCCGCACGATAGGGACCTGGATGGCGGCCTTCGCCTACCCGGTCACGTTCAATCCGGACGAGCGGTCCGTGCTGACGACGGTGGCCCGCATGCTCGCCCAGGCCCTGTCCCGGGCCGGCGCCGCCGAGACCGAGCGCGCGCTGACCGACGGCCTCCAGCGCTCGATGCTGCCGACGCTCGGCCCGCAGATACCGGGCATGAGCGTGGCCGCGCGCTACGTACCCACCGGCGGCGGCCTCCAGGTCGGCGGCGACTGGTACGACATGATCCCGCTGCCCAACGGCCGTATCGCCCTGGTCATCGGCGACGTCCAGGGCCATGACGTGCGGGCGGCCGGTCTGATGGGCCAGCTGCGCATCGCCCTGCGTGCATACGCCTCCGAGGGCCACCGCCCGGACGCGGTACTCTCGCGCGCCTCGCGCTTCCTGCACGGCATGACGGACGGCGCCCTCGACGAGGAGGCCCTGTCGGACCTGCGCTTCGCGACCTGTCTGTACGTCGAGGCCGACCCGGCCACCGGCACCCTCGACATCGCCCGCGCCGGCCACCCGGACCCGGCGATCCGGATGGCCGACGGCACGGTGCTGGCGCGGCCGACGGCGGGCGGACTGCCGCTCGGCATCGACCCGGACGCCGACTACCCGACCACCCGGATCACCCTCGAGCCCGGCGAGACCATGCTGATCTGCACCGACGGTCTGATCGAGACCGGCGGCCACGATCTGGAGAGCGGCTGGCAGCGGCTCCGCACGATCCTCGAGGAGCACAAGGGCGACCTGGAGGAGCTCGCCGACGCCCTGGTCCAGGGCGTGCACGGCCCCTCCTCCCACCACACCACCGGCCCGCTCGCCGACCGGCGCGAGGACGACATAGCCGTACTGCTGCTGTGCCGGCCGGGGGAGGGCTGCGGCGAGACGCTGTTCGTGCCGCAGCCGGTGCGCCGCACCATGCTGTCCGTCGCGCAGGCCGAGCCGGAGCGGGTGGCGGTGGCCCGCCAGCAGCTGCGCGAGCTGCTGCACGACTGGGGTTCGCAGGACCAGATCGACTCGGCGGTGCTGCTGCTGTCCGAGATGCTCACCAACGTCCTGGTGCACACGGACGCCGACGCGCTGCTGCTGGCCGAGGTGCGGGGCGAGACGGGGGAGCGCCGGATGCGCGTGGAGGTCACCGACACCAGCGACGACCTCCCGCACAAGCGCCGCCCCGGCGAACTGGCCTCCTCCGGCCGCGGCCTGGTCCTCATCGAGCTGCTCGCCGACGCCTGGGGCGTGGCCCCGCAGGGCGAGGGCAAGAGCATCTGGTTCGAGCTCTACGAGTCCGAGGATTTGGCCGCCGACTCCGGGTAGCGCGCCCGCAGTTCGTGCACGACGCCGGAGGCGGCCGCGGTCAGGGGCAGCGCCAGCAGCATGCCGAGGACGCCGGCGACGGACGCCCCGGCGGTGATCGCGACCATCACGACCGCCGGGTGCATCTGCACGGTGCGGCTCTGGATCGCCGGCTGCAGCACATGCCCCTCCAGCACCTGCACGGCGAGCACGACGCCCAGGGCCCACAGCGCGATCACGAACCCCCGGTCGGCGAGCGCGACGAGCACGGCGACGGCGCCGGAGACGAAGGCGCCCAGGTAGGGGACGTAGGCGCCCACGAAGACCAGCGCGCCCAGCCCCACCGCGCCCGGCACATCGAGGACGAGCAGCCCGACGGTGATGCAGACGGCGTCGATGAGGGCGATGAGGGTGGTCCCCCGCATGAACCCCTCGACGGCCTCGAAGGCCCGCCGGGCCATGGCCTCCAGGGTGTCGCCGCTCTGCCCCGGAGCGACGCCCCGGATCAGACCGGCGGCCTTGTGCGAGTCGCGCAGGAAGAAGAAGACGAGCAGCAGCGCCAGCACGGCCATGGCGATGCCCTCCCCGACGACGCTCACCCCGCTGATGACGTTGGAGGCGGCCGTCCCCCCGAACCTGGTGAGCAGCTCCTTGGCATTGGACGCGAGATCGTCGAGCGAGGTCCCCGCGGCCCCGAAATGATCGGCGACCCCCTGCGCCGCGTCCTTCAGCGAGGCGACGATCTGGTCCCCGGTGTCGATGAGCGCGGCCACGACGATGTACACGGCCCCGCCGACCACTGCCACCACCGCGACACAGGTGAGCCCGGCGGCCACGGACCGATTGACCTTCGCCTTCACCAGCCGCCGGTACAGCGGCCCCAGCAGCGCGGTCCCGAGCAGGGCGAGCAGCACCGGCGTCACGGCCGTACGGAACTCGGAGCACAGCAGCACCCCGACGTACACCACCCCGGCGACCAGCAGCACGACGGCACACCAGGCGGCAAGCCGTCGTACGGGATCGGGAAGCAGCTGCACGGCTCAAGGCGACCACGGGCGGCCGCGCCTGTCCTGCGCGGACGGCCGCCCGGGTGACGCAGCGTCAGGATCTGTTCGCGGGCTCTCGGCTCACGCCCGCGGCCCCGCGGGCACTCTCGGCGGCTCGGTCGGTGCCACGGACGGCTCGGCGGGTGCCGTCGTGGGCCTCTCCGCCGCTGCGGCCGGAGGGCGCAACACCAGCAGCAGCCCCGCCGCGAGCGTCCACACCGCCATGAGAAGTGGGGTGATCCAGGCGGTGAACGGGCCCGCGAGGGAGCCCAGCGCGATGATGAGCGCCGGCCAGCCCAGCCACTGCGGCACGGCGTCGGTCGTCCGGGACACCCGCCACATCGCGAACAGCAGCACGGCGGCCGCGCCCATGGCGCCGATGAGCGCGCCGTAGGCCAGGTCGATCAGCAGCATGGCCAGCAGCGCCGTCCCCGGGATCACCAGGAACGTGTCGTCGTACTTGGCCGAGATCGCGAAGATGCCGGAGATCAGTCCCGCGGCCATCACGAGCACGGCAAAGGCGATGCCACCCGCAAGGACAAGCTGCGACCGCTTCCCGGCGACGCGGGTGAGGGCACCCAGGAAGAACAGGAACAGCACGCACGAGCTGAGCAGCAGCAGGGTCGTGGTCTCGAGCAGATCGAGGTTGCTGTCCTTGAGGTAGAAGCTGAGGGTGCGGGTCAGACCCCTCTTTCCGCTGTCGTCCGGGGTGTTGCTGTCCAGGATGATCATGGCGGTGAGCATGATCACCCCGGACGCCACACCGGCAACACCGGGCCAGTACAGTCGCTTCGTCATCTCGGCCTCCTCGCGACGAATTCCCGCGAGGGTCCCGATTCAGGACTCTTTTCCTATTCTGCCCCTCTTATCCCCTGTTTACATTCCGGGCTCAGAGGCCGCCCTCGGTCATGCCGTGCACCGCCGGGATCGTCCCCAGACGGCCCTTCTGGAAGTCCTCGAAGGCCTGCTGGAGCTCCTCGCGGGTGTTCATGACGAACGGGCCGTAGTGGGCCATGGGCTCACGGATCGGCTGTCCGCCCAGGAGCACGACCTCCAGGTCCGGCGTGTGGGAGTCCTGCTTCTCGTCCGCACGGACGGTCAGCGAGGAGCCCGCGCCGAACACCGCGGTCTGGCCCAGCTGGACCGGGCGACGCTCGGCGCCGACCGAGCCCCGGCCCGCGAGGACGTACGCCAGCCCGTTGAAGTCCTCGCGCCACGGCAGCGTGATCTCCGCGCCCGGCGCCAGCGTCGCGTGGATCATCGTGATCGGCGTGTGCGTGACGCCGGGACCCTGGTGGCCGTCGAGCTCACCGGCGATGACGCGGAGCAGGGCACCGCCGTCGGGGGTGGTGAGCAGCTGGACGTTGCCGCCGCGGATGTCCTGGTAGCGCGGGGCCATCATCTTGTCCCTGGCCGGGAGGTTCACCCACAGCTGCAGGCCGTGGAAGAGGCCGCCGGACATCACCAGCGACTCCGGCGGGGCCTCGATGTGCAGCAGGCCCGAACCCGCGGTCATCCACTGGGTGTCGCCGTTGGTGATGGTGCCGCCGCCACCCTGCGAGTCCTGGTGGTCGAAGATCCCGTCGATGATGTACGTGACGGTCTCGAAGCCACGGTGCGGGTGCCAGGGGGTGCCCTTGGGCTCGCCCGGCGCGTACTCCACCTCGCCCATCTGGTCCATCATGATGAACGGGTCGAGGTGCTTGTAGTTGATCCCCGCGAACGCCCGGCGCACCGGGAAGCCCTCGCCCTCGAAACCGCTCGGCGCGGTCGTGACGGCGAGCACGGGACGTGCCACGGCGTCGGCCGGCGCGGCCACGCGGGGCAGGGTCAGCGGGTTCTCGACGGTCACTGCAGGCATGTCGGTACCTCCTTGTGCGGCCAGTTTAGTTGAGCATTGAACTTTCTGCTACCCGTAACGGAGAAAGCCCGGAGGGCATTCCCTCCGGGCTCTCGTAGGTAGATGTCAGCCGTACATCCTGCGCATCGCGAACTCGACCATCTGCTCGACCGCCTTCGCGTCGAACACCATGCGGTGCTCGCCCTCCATGTCGAGGACGAAGCCGTAGCCGGTGGGCAGCAGGTCGATGACCTCGGCGCCCGTGATCACGAAGTACTTGGACTCCTTGCCCGCGTACCGGCGCAGCTCCTTGAGCGAGGTGAACATCGGGATCACCGGCTGCTGGGTGTTGTGCAGGGCGAGGAAACCGGGGTTGTCGCCGCGCGGGCAGTAGACCTTCGAGGTCGCGAAGACCTGCTGGAAGTCCTCCGCGGACATCTGGCCGGTGGTGAAGGCCCGTACCGCGTCCGCGAGCGACGGCGGGGACGGCTCGGGATACAGCGGCGGCTGCTGCCCGTAGCCGCCCGGGCCCGCTTGCTGCTGGGCGTACTGCTGCTGAGCACCCGCACCCACGTTCTGGTCGTAGCCGTACATGAGCGCAAGAGTACTGAGTCACAGATGACCCAATCGGGGTTGCTTCTTATTACCGGCGGGTAGCATCATCGTAGCTACTTGTTGGTACGTGAACTAGAAGCAGCGCGAGGATCCACAAACAGTGCCTCGCCGATATCTCTCAACGGAGCCGTCGCCATGGGGCACTACAAGTCGAATCTCCGCGACATCGAGTTCAACCTGTTCGAAGTCCTCGGACGGGACAAGGTGTACGGCGCCGGTCCGTTCGAGGAGATGGACACCGAGACCGCGAAGAGCATCCTCGAGGAGCTGACCCGTCTCGCGGAGAACGAGCTGGCGGAGTCCTTCGCGGACGCCGACCGCAACCCGCCGGTCTTCGACCCGGAGACGAACACCGCTCCGGTCCCGGCGTCGTTCAAGAAGAGCTACAAGGCCTTCATGGACTCGGAGTACTGGCGGCTCGGCCTGCCCGAGGAGATCGGCGGCACCACCTCGCCCCGCTCCCTGATCTGGGCCTTCGCCGAGCTGATCCTGGGCGCCAACCCGGCCGTCTGGATGTACTCCTCGGGCCCCGCGTTCGCCGGCATCCTCTTCGAGGAGGGCAACGAGGTCCAGAAGCACATCGCCAAGGTCGCCGTGGAGAAGCAGTGGGGCTCCACGATGGTCCTCACCGAGCCGGACGCCGGTTCGGACGTGGGCGCCGGCCGCACCAAGGCGGTCCGGCAGGAGGACGGCTCCTGGCACATCGAGGGCGTGAAGCGCTTCATCACGTCCGGTGAGCACGACATGGAGGAGAACATCCTCCACTACGTCCTCGCCCGCCCCGAGGGCGCCGGCCCCGGTACCAAGGGCCTGTCCCTCTTCCTCGTCCCGAAGTACCTCTTCGACTTCGAGACCGGCGAGCTGGGCGAGCGCAACGGCGTGTACGCGACGAACGTCGAGCACAAGATGGGCCTGAAGGCCTCCAACACCTGCGAGATGACGTTCGGCGACCAGCACCCCGCCAAGGGCTGGCTGATCGGCGACAAGCACGACGGCATCCGCCAGATGTTCCGCATCATCGAGTTCGCCCGGATGATGGTCGGCACGAAGGCGATCTCCACGCTGTCCACGGGCTACCTCAACGCCCTCGAGTACGCCAAGGAGCGCGTCCAGGGCCCGGACCTCGCGAACTTCATGGACAAGACCGCGCCCAAGGTCACCATCACGCACCACCCGGACGTGCGCCGCTCGCTGATGACGCAGAAGGCGTACGCGGAGGGCATGCGCGCCCTGGTGCTGTACACGGCCTCCATCCAGGACGAGATCCAGGTCAAGGAGGCGGCGGGCGAGGACGTCAAGGCGCTGGAGGCGCTGAACGACCTGCTCCTGCCGATCGTGAAGGGCTACGGCTCCGAGAAGGGCTACGAGCAGCTCGCCCAGTCGCTGCAGACCTTCGGCGGCTCCGGCTTCCTGCAGGAGTACCCGATCGAGCAGTACATCCGCGACGCCAAGATCGACACCCTGTACGAGGGCACCACCGCGATCCAGGGCCAGGACTTCTTCTTCCGGAAGATCGTCCGCAACCAGGGCGCGGCGCTGAACTCGCTGGCCGAGGACATCAAGAAGTTCCTGGCGCTCGGCACCGGCGGCGAGGAGCTGGCCGGCGCCCGCGAGCACCTCGCGAAGGCCGCCGTCGAGCTGGAGGCCATCGTCGGCCTGATGCTGACCGACCTCGCGGCGACCGAGCAGGACGTCAAGAACATCTACAAGGTGGGCCTGAACACCACCCGCCTGCTGCTGGCCTCCGGTGACGTGGTCGTCGGATACCTGCTGCTCAAGGGTGCCGCGGTCGCCGCCGAGAAGCTGGAGACGGCCTCCGCCAAGGACAAGGCGTTCTACCAGGGCAAGATCGCGGCGGCGAAGTTCTTCGCGGCGAGCGTCCTGCCCGGTGTCACCGGCGCCCGCAAGCTCGCCGAGGGCGTCGACCTGGACCTGATGGAGCTGGACGAAGCCGCGTTCTAGCCTCCTCGGTTCTGGGTAGCCAAAACTCCACATCGCCCTCACGAGGGCCCGCTCCCACGACGAGGAGCGGGCCCTCGTACGTCGTTAAGGTGAACCCCATGAGCGAACCCCCCCGCTTCGACCGCGGCCACACCGACGACCTCATGTCCTTCCTGACGGCCAGCCCGTCGCCGTACCACGCGGTGGCGAGCGCCGCCGAGCGGCTGGAGAAGGCAGGGTTCCGGCAGGTCGCGGAGACGGACGCCTGGGACGGGACGACCGGCGGCAGGTATGTGCTGCGCGGCGGTGCGATCGTGGCCTGGTACGTCCCCGAGGGCGCGGCGCCCCACACGCCGTTCCGCATCGTCGGCGCGCACACCGACTCCCCCAACCTGCGGGTCAAGCCGCTGCCCGACACCGGGGCGCACGGCTGGCGCCAGGTGGCGGTGGAGATCTACGGCGGACCGCTGCTCAACTCCTGGCTCGACCGCGACCTGGGCCTGGCGGGCCGGCTGACCCTGCGGGACGGCTCGACGCGCCTGGTGAACGTGGACCGGCCGCTGCTGCGCGTCCCGCAGCTCGCCATCCACCTGGACCGTTCGGTCTCGGCGGAGGGCCTCAAGCTCGACAAGCAGCGCCATCTGACGCCCATTTGGGGTCTCGGCAACGATGTGCGGGACGGCGACCTGATCGCCTTCCTGGAGGAGAGTGCGGGGCTGCCGTCGGGCGAGGTCACCGGCTGGGACCTGATGACGCACTCGGTGGAGCCGCCGGCATACCTGGGCCGCGACAAGGAACTGCTCGCCGGACCGCGCATGGACAACCTGCTGTCCGTGCACGCGGGCGTGGCCGCGCTCGCGGCGGTGGCCGGGGGCAAGCCGCCCTACATCCCCGTACTGGCCGCGTTCGACCACGAGGAGAACGGCTCGCAGTCGGACACCGGCGCGGACGGGCCGCTGCTCGGCAGTGTGCTGGAGCGCTCGGTGTTCGCGCGCGGTGGTTCCTTCGAGGACCGGGCGAGAGCCTTCGCGGGCACGGTCTGTCTGTCGTCGGACACGGGCCACGCCGTCCACCCCAACTACGCGGAACGCCACGACCCGACGCACCACCCCCGGGTCAACGGCGGTCCGATCCTGAAGGTCAACGTCAACAACCGCTACGCCACGGACGGTTCGGGCCGCGCGGTCTTCGCCGCCGCCTGCGAGAAGGCGGACGTCCCCTTCCAGTCCTTCGTCTCCAACAACTCCATGCCGTGCGGCACGACGATCGGCCCGATCACGGCGGCCCGGCACGGCATCAAGACGGTCGACATCGGCGTGGCGATCCTGTCGATGCACAGCGCCCGCGAGCTGTGCGGTGTGGACGACCCGCATCTGCTGGCGAGTGCGCTGGTGGCGTTCCTGGAGGGGTGAGTCCCGGGAAGTCTTTGTCCCCCCATGGGCAACCTTTTTGAACCTGTTCAAGGTGAGTTCGGGCGGCGTACGATGCGCTCACTCTTGAACGATCTTCAGTCTCGTGGGGGGACTACACATGCGAGGAAGGTTGGCGCTCGCCTGCGCTTCCGTGGCGGCGGGCCTGCTGCTCGGCCCGGTGCCGGCGGCGCACGCGGCGGTGGCGCCGGTGCTGTACGGGGTCGGCAGCGGTGACCACCCGGGCGAGGGCCTGGTGTGGGTGTCCGCCTCCTCCGACACCGCCATCACCTCGATCACCGCGCACCTCTACGCGCCGGGCTCCGCCGCCGACGCCCAGGAGGTCACCGAGGTCAGCGACTTCACACCGGACTCCAGCACCGGCTTCGCGAACACCTGGCGCACCACCGCCCCGCTGCGCCTGGCCGACCTCGGCACCTACCGCGTCGTGGTCGATCTGACGGATGCCGACGGTGACACCACCACGGCCGAGAGCACCTACCAGTACGAGCTCGAGGCGAACCTGACGGATCTGCAGGCCACACCGCAGAGCCCGGACTACGAGCACCAGGACGTCACCGTCTCCGGCGGCTTCACGGTCACCGACCCGCGCACCGGCGAGACGACGCCGGCGGCGGGCGCGGAGGTGGACCTGGAGATCTCCAACGGGGACGACAAGACGACCACGACCGGCACCGACGGCCGTTTCACCACCGCCTACGCCGTGGACGACCCGTCCAGCGGCACCGTCAACGCCTGGCTGCGGCCGGCCGAGCCCTGGTACCAGTCCAGGGCCAACGAGAGCGTCGAGGTCCGGGCCGTGCAGTCGGACACCCGCGTGACCCTCGACGCCACCGAGCTGGACGTCGAGGAAGGGCAGGCGGCGACGGTCTCCGGCACGGCCGAGGTGTACCTCGACGGGGCGTGGCAGCCGCTCGCCGGGGCCGACGTCGACGAGATCTGGCAGAGCGACATCGGTCACGCGGGTGCCCACCCGGTCACGGACGCCGACGGCCGTTTCTCCGGGCAGCTGACCATGTCGAGCACCGGCTCGGTCGAGGTGCAGGTCCGCAGCGGCACCTTTCTGAAGTGGAGCCCGCTGCAGACGGTCAAGGTGTACGTCGCGAAGAAGACGTCCCTCACCGACTTCACCGCGACGCTGAACAAGTACTCCGAGCTGACCGCCAAGGGCATGCTGCACACGGGCTCCAGCGTTCCCGCGGGTGTGGACAACAAGGTCGAGCTGCAGTACTCGGCCGACGGGAAGACCGGCTGGACGACGATGAAGACCGTCACCCCGGGCAGCTCCGACCCCGAGTCCGGCGCTTCGTTCAAGGGCACGTTCGACGCGCCTTACAAGGGCTACTACCGGGCCCACTTCAAGGGCGGCCGCTCCTGGCAGGAGTCGTACAGCCCGGTGGTGTACGTGAAGCGCACGCCGACCCGCATCGTCGACGGCAACGCCTCGCCGGAGCCGGTCCGCAAGGGCCGCACGATCACCTACAAGGGCAAGCTGCAGCACTACACCTCGGGCGCCTGGAAGGCCTACGGCGGCCAGAAGGTGAAGATCCTCTTCCGGCCCAAGGGTGCCAGCACCTGGTACGACATGGGCAACACCTACACCCATTCCGACGGCACCTTCAGCAAGGGCTTCACGGCCTCGAAGGACGGCACGTGGGTCGCGGTGCTGCTCTACCCGAACAGCACCCACCTGGTGAGCTCCGGCCGCGAGGACTACGTCGACGTGACGTGAGGCAGGTCGACGTGACGTGAGCGACGGCCTCCGCATGGGCAACGGACGTGCGGGTACCCGGAGTCGGCCGGAAGACCGGCACATCCGGGACCGCACAGGGAGGCGACACTCATGGGCCTCGGCGGATGCATCATCCTCATCGCCGTGGGAGCCATCCTCACGTTCGCGACCGACTGGCACATGAAGGGGGTCAACCTCGACCTGGTAGGCATCATCCTCATGATCGTCGGACTGATCGGCGTCAGCACCTTCAGCAGCATCGCCCGCCGCCGGCGCGTGGTGGTGCCACCCACGACGCCGGTGATCGACGAGGAACGGCCGCACCACCGGCGGGACGGCTACAGCGACGGTTACGGCGTCTGATCGTCCATCCCCGCCAGGACCAACGGGAGGCGGTCCGTCCCCTCGACGGAGAGGCGGACGGGCACGCCCCAGTCCTGCTGGTGGACGTGGCAGGCCGGGTACTCGTTCGCCGGGCCCGCGGCGGAGCCGCTGTCGGATGCTGTGTCGCAGGAGGCGGCCATCGCCGATATGTGCAGGACTCCCTCCTCGATCTCCGGGTTGAGCTCCAGGGTGCGGGACAGGTCCGTGTCCGCGCCCTCGCCGGCGAGCAGCAGCCCGGGCGGGGTCGAGGACACCAGCAGGCGGGTCGAGGGGCCGTAGCGGGTGTCGAGCTTCTGGCCGGCCGGGGCCTGGAAGATCACGTCCAACCGGAGCTTGCCGGGGGCGACTTCGGTGGCGGCGCGCTGCGTGCGATGCGCCACCGAGTCCACCTTCACGGCCTCTTCCGGCAGGCGCAGCCGGGTCAGACGGTGGCGGGCCGACTCGACGACCACGATGTCCTCGCCGACCAGGACGGCGTCGCTCGGCTCTCTCAAGTCCGTGGCCAGGGTGGTGACTTCGCCCGTCGCCGGGTCGTACCGGCGCAGGGCGTGGTTGTAGGTGTCGCTGACGGCCACCGAACCGTCCGGCAGTGCGGTGACGCCCAACGGGTGCTGGAGCAGGGCCTGTTCGGCGGAGCCGTCGCGGTGGCCGAAGTCGAACAGGCCCGTCCCGACGGCGGTGTGGACGACGCCGTCGAGGTCCACCCAGCGCAGGGCCGAGGTCTCGGAGTCGGCGAGCCAGAGCCGGTCGGCGGTGGCGGCGAGCCCGGAGGGCTGCGCGAACCAGGCCTCGGCGCCGGGACCGTCGACCAGGCCCTCGTTGGTGGTGCCGGCGGTGACGGCGACGGTCTTGTCCGCCGGGTCGCAGGCCCACAGCTGGTGGACGCCGGCCATGGCGATCCAGACCTTGTCGCCGAAGACCGCCACGTCCCACGGTGAGGAGAGGTCGATCTCACGGGCGGGCCCGGCCGTGGGCGAGCCCTGCCACCACTGCCTGCCCGTGCCCGCGAGGGTGGTGACCTCGCCGGTCGCGAGGTCGAGCCGCCGCAGGGCGTGGTTCACGGTGTCGGCCACGACCACCGAGCCCTCGTCGAGCAGGGCCAGGCCCTGCGGCTCGCTGAACGCGGCCGTGTCCGCCGTACCGTCCTCGAATCCGCGCGCACCGGCACCGATCCGCCGTACGACCGTCTCCCCGTCCGGCTCCAGCTCCACCAGCTGATGCCGGGTGGTGTCGCTGACCAGGAAGTTCCCGGACGGCAGGACGAGGGCCCTGCCCGGGAAGCGCAGGGTGGTCGGCTCCGGCTCCGGCGCCACATACGGGCCGTCGCCGCGCCGCAGCGTGCCCTTCGCCCCGTGCTCCGCCTCCAGCTCCGTCACCAGCCGCTCGATGGCGTGCACATGGCCTTCGCCGGCGTGCTGCGCGACGACGTACCCCTCGGGGTCGATCACCACGAGCGTGGGCCACGCGCGCACGGCGTACTGCTTCCAGGTCGCGAGCTCCGGGTCGTCCAGGACCGGGTGCTCCACGCCGTACCGCTCGACGGCGTCGGCCACGGCCGCGTGCTCCGCCTCGTGCACGAACTTGGGCGAGTGCACGCCGACGACCACGACCGTGTCCGAGTGCCTTCTCTCCAGCTCCCGCAGCTCGTCCAGGACATGCAGGCAGTTGATGCAGCAGAACGTCCAGAAGTCGAGCACGACGATGCGTCCTCGCAGGTCGGCGAGGGTGTACTGCTGGTCGCCCGTGTTCAGCCAGCCGCCCTTGCCCACCAGCTCGGGGGCGCGGACGCGGACGCGTCGGGGAGTGGAAGCGGTCATGGATCAAGAGTGCCACCCGCCACTGACAACCGCCCCGGCGCCCGCCCTCGGGCCCGCACCCGCCCCGATCCCGTGGGTCCCGTCAGCCCTGGCGGACCACATCGGTGCCGGGGCCGCCGGAGAGTGTGTCGCTGCCCGCGCCGCCGTACAGCTTGTCGTTCCCGCTGTTCCCGTACAGCCTGTCGTTGCCGCTGTTGCCGTACAGGACGTCGTCGCCCTTGCCGCCGTAGAGGCTGTCGTTGCCGGTTCCGCCGGTGATCGTGTCCTTGCCGTCGTCGCCGGACAGGTACTGGGCCCCGTTGCCGCCGTGCAGCGTGTCGTTGCCCTTGCCGCCCTGCACGATGTTGTCGCCGCCGCTCGCGGTGATCGTGTCGTTGCCGTCCTCGCCCCAGGCCAGGCCCTCCGCGCCCACGGTGATGGTGTCGTCACCCGCGCCGCCCGAGACGTAGGCGCCGTCGAGGCGGCCGGAGTCGGTCGCCCTGTCGTTGCCGGCGCCGAGCGAGATCTGGGCGTAGGTGTACACCTGGTCGGTGTTGTTGGTGTACGTGAGCGTGTCGTTGCCGTCGCCGAGGTCCGTGATCAGGCCGGGGTACGGGTCCTGGCTGTCCACGAAGGTGACCGTGCAGGAGACCTTCGTGTGGTCCGAGCCGACGGGGTGGGCACAGTCGTGGCCCGCGGTGATCGGGACGACGTCGTCGATCAGGTAGGTGATGCCCGTCCTGTCGGCGGTGAGCGAGGCGGTGACGGTGGCCTTGTTGGTCTGGCCGGCGGCGGCCTTGTAGGTGAGCTGCCAGTCGTACTGGTTGACGGCGGCGGTGGCCGGCGCCGTCGCGGCGCCGGCGGTACCGGCCAGGGCGAGCGGTACGGCCAGGGCCGTACCGAGGAGCAGCGTGGCCGCCGAGACGGCGCGTATCAACGGGCGGCGGGCGGGACGAGAGGGCATGGCGAAACCTCCGAGACGGATGTGCGGCGCTGTGCGCCTTGTTGCAAGATCCGACTCGGGTCCCGCCCGTTTGGTTGGTCAACTTCCTTGTGCGTACGTGAAGTTCAACTGCGGGACACCTCTTGGACCGGTGGATTCCGGTTGCGGGTCAGGCAAGGGCGTGGCCGGTCGTCGCGTCCACGTGGCCGGGCACCTCGTCGTGCCGGTCGCCGACCGTGAGGGTGCCGGTGGGCTCGAGGAGCAGGATCTCGGCGGGCACGGGCGCGTAGGGCTTGTGTTCGGTGCCGCGCGGGACGGTGAACACCGAGCCCTTGGGGAGGACGACCGTGCGTTCGCCGTCCGGTTCGCGCAGGGCGATGTGCAGCTCGCCCTCCAGGACCAGGAAGAACTCGTCGGTGTGGTCGTGGACGTGCCAGAGGTGCTCGCCCTCGACCTTCGCCACGCGTACGTCGTAGTCGTTGACGCTCGTGACGATGCGGGGGCTCCAGCGGTCGGTGAAGGAGGCGAGGGCCTGGGCGAGGGCGATGGGTTCGTTCGGCATGGCCTCATCGTGCGGGGTGTCGGACACGCCGTACGAGTGCTAGGAATCGCATATGCCGCAAGGATCCTCTCAGCAATGCCGCCCGCACCGGGTCGCGGTGATCGTCGACGAAGGCACCAACCCCTTCGAGGTCGGGGTGGCGACGGAACTGTTCGGGCTGCCGCGGCCCGAACTCGGGCTGCCCGGGCCGCTGTACGAGGTGACGCTGTGCACGCCGACGCCCGAAGTGCGCATGAACCACGGCTTCTTCACGCTGACCGGGGTGCCGGGGCTGGACGCCGTGGACGATGCGGACACCCTCGTCGTGCCCGGCCGGCCCGACAACGTCGTCCCGCGCGGTGCCGCCGTACTGGACGCGATTCGCCGCACGCACGCGCGTGGCGCCCGCGTACTGAGCTTCTGCACCGGCAGCTTCGCCCTCGCCGAGGCCGGTCTGCTCGACGGGCGGCGGGCCACCACGCACTGGCGCTGGGCGGACCTCTTCCGCCGGCTGCACCCCGAGGTCCTGCTGGAGCCGGACGTGCTGTTCGTCGACGAGGGCGACCTGCTCACGGCGTCCGGCAGCGCGGCCGCGCTCGACCTCGGGCTGCACATCTGGCGCCGGGACCACGGGGCGGAGCTCGCCAACGCCGTCTCCCGGCGGCTGGTCTTCGCCTCCCACCGGGACGGCGGGCAGCGGCAGTTCGTGGAGCGGCCACTGCCCGAAGTGCCGGACGAGTCGCTGGGGCCGTTGCTGGCCTGGGCGCAGGAGCGGCTGGGGGAGCCGCTGACGGTGGCCGACCTGGCGGCCCGCGCGGCCGTCTCCCCCGCCACGCTCCACCGGCGCTTCCGGGTGCAGCTCGGCACGACTCCGCTGGCCTGGCTGACGGGGGAGCGGGTGGCGCTCGCCTGCCGGCTCATCGAGCGGGGGGAGGAACGGCTGGACGTGGTGGCGGCACGGTGCGGCCTCGGGACCGCGGCCAACCTACGCGCGCGCTTGCGGCGCGAGACGGGTCTCAGTCCGTCGGCCTACCGGCGGCGTTTCGGCCCGTGAGGGCACGGGTCGCGCGCCGAGCACGCGCGCGTACCCGGTCGGGCCTCACCGCTTCTTCCCTCCGTCGGCGTACCCCGCTGCGTCCCGGCCCGCTCCGCGGGGAAGCCGTAACGGCATGAGATTCCTCGTACGCGACCGGCTCCTCGGCTTCGGTGACGACTACTGGATCGAGGACGAGCACGGCAACAAGGCGTTCCTCGTCGACGGCAAGGCCATCCGCCTTCGGGACACCTTCGAGCTGAAGGACACCCAAGGGCGCGTCCTGATCGACATCCACCAGAAGATGTTCGCCCTGCGCGACACCATGGTGATCGAACGGGACGGCGACACCCTCGCCCGCATCAAGCGCAAACGCCTGTCCCTGCTGCGCAACCACTACCGGGTGTCCCTGGTCGACGGCACCGAACTCGACGTCAGCGGCAAGATCCTCGACCGCGAGTTCGCCGTCGAGTACGACGGCGAACTCCTCGCCGTGATCTCCCGCCGCCGGCTGCACGTCCGGGAGACCTACGGCGTCGACGTCGTGCGCGAGGACGCTGATCCGGCGCTGCTGATCGCGGTGGCGGTATGCGTGATCCACCTGGCGGAGAAGGAGCGGGAGGAGGACTGACCCGCTCCTTTTCGGCACGCCGGGTTCAGCGGCGCGGGGGCTCCAGGCCCAGCATCCTGTCCTTCAGCGCCGGGAACAGCTCACGCGTCGACGTGACCCTCGCCGGGTCGAACTCCACGGTGAGGATCTCCTCGTCCCCGCCCGCCTCCGCGAGCACCTCGCCCCAGGGATCCACCACGATCGAGTGACCCGCCTGCGGAACTCCCGCATGCGTCCCGGCCGTTCCACAGGCAAGCACGAACGCCTGGTTCTCGACCGCCCGCGCCTGGGCCAGCAGCGTCCAGTGCGCCCGGCGGCGCTCCGGCCAGCCCGCCGGAATCACCAGCGTCTCGGCACCGGCGTCGACGAGACCGCGGAAGAGTTCGGGGAATCGGAGGTCGTAGCAGGTGGCCACGCCGAGGATCGTGTCGGGCAGCGGGACCGTCACCAGTTCCCGCCCCGCACCCATCAGCACGGCCTCGCCCTTGTCGAACCCGAAGCGGTGGATCTTGCGATACGCCGCGACCAGATCACCCGAAGGAGAGAAGACGAGAGACGTGTTGTAGAGCGGACCGTCGGGGTCCCGTTCGGGGATCGAGCCCGCGTGCAGCCATACGCCCGCGTCACTGGCGGCCTTCGCCATCACCTCGTACGTCGGCCCCTCGAGCGGCTCGGCCTCACTCCCGAACTCCTGGTACGCGAAGGCGCCGGTGGTCCACAGCTCCGGCAGCACGACGAGATCGACCCCGCCCTGCTCCCGCACCAGCGAAGCCACCCGCCGCCGACGCGATTCGACCGATTCGCCCTCGTCTACGGCGATCTGGATGAGAGAGGCGCGCACGCTACCACCGTCCTGGCATTCGAGTCGTCCATACGGCCTACGATCGTCACACGAAAGCACTGCCGGGGTGCCTCACAGCAGCGTAACTTAGCGTCTCAAGACACCCGCCGAGTGCAGCCACCTCCCGCTGGCAACGCTGCCACCAACCGCCCGAGTACCGACCGCCGAGGGGTCCCGTTCCGTGAGTCTGCATCCCACCCTCCAGCCCTACGCCGACGCCTGGACCCATTCCATCGAAGCGATATCCGAGCTGGTGGGGCCGCTGGTGGAGGGAGAGTGGAACCGGCGCACCCCGTGCCCCGGCTGGTCGGTCCGGGACATCGTCTCCCATGTCATCGGCCTGGACTGCGAGATGCTCGGCGACCCGCGCCCCATCCACACCCTGCCGCGCGACCTCTACCACGTCACCAACGACAACCAGCGCTATATGGAGATGCAGGTCGACGTCCGCCGCCACCACACGGCGCCGGAGATGACCTCCGAGCTGGAGTACGTGATCATCCGCCGCAACCGCCAGCTGCGGAACGAGTCGCGGGACCCGGGCACCAAGGTGCGCGCCCCGCTCGGCACCGAGCTCACCCTCGAAGAGTCCATGCGCGGCCATGCGTTCAACGTGTGGGTGCACGAGCAGGATCTGCGCGCCGCCCTCGGGCGCCCCGGCAACCTCGACTCCCCCGGCGCGCACATCGCCCGTGACGTGCTGCTCGGCGCGCTCCCGGAGGTCGTCGCCGACAAGGCGGACGCGCCGCGCAGTTCGGCGATCGTCTTCGACGTGCACGGCCCGATCGAGTTCCTGCGCACCATCCGCGTCGACATCCAGGGCCGCGGCACCCTCGAAACCGCCCCTGCCCTCGGTCCCGCCGCCACCTTCACCCTCGACTGGGAGACGTTCGTGCGCCTGGCCTGCGGCCGGGTGACACCGGACGCGGCGGCGGACCGGGTGAAGGCGGAGGGCGATCCGGAGCTCACGGCGGGGATCCTGCGGAACTTCGCGGTGACGTCGTAGGGCGTCGGTCGGCTCAGTGGTCCTCGGTCACCGAGGTCGCGACCCCGTTCGCGATCACGACCTTGGCCGAGACGCCCTTCTTCGCGGCGGCCTCCAGCTGGTCGAGCGTGCAGGTGGACACCGAGTTCGGGCTGCCGCAGATGGTGCCCGCGCCCTTCACCACGGTGTCGTCGGCGACGTAGAACGCCTGCTCGACGCCCTTCATGTCGGAGACGGTGAACTTGCCCGGTGCGAGGTAGGAGACGTTGCCGAGCCAGGTCCCGTTGACGCCCTTCGAGCCGGAGCCACCGTTCCCGGTGCCGTGGCGCTCGCGGACGACGGTGGCGACGCCCTTGCTGATCGTCACGTCGGCGGTGACGGCGGCCTTCCTGGTCGCCGTCTCCAGCTGGTCGAGAGTGCAGCGCGAGCTGCCGCAGATGGTGCCGGCGCCGTAGACCGCGGTGTCGTCGGCGACGAAGAACGCCTGGTCGGTCTTGCCGGGCACGGACACGATGTACTTGCCGGGGGCGAGGTAACTGACCTTGCCGCCGGCGAAGGTGCCGTTGACGCCCTGCTTGGAGCTCGCCGCGTTCTGCGCGGCCGTACCGGAACCCTGCTTGCCCGAAGAGCCGGACGACTTGGAGTGCTTGGACGTCTTCGAGGTCGACCCGTGCTGGGAGCCGGTGCTGCTCTTGGAGCCGCTGCTCGAGGAGCTGCTGTTCGTGGAGCCGTTCTGACACGCCGTCATCAGCAGGCCGGCGGTGACCGCAGCGGTGACGACGACGGCCTTGCGCAGGTGGCGGTTCAACACGGATGTCCCTTCGGAGGCGGGTACTGCGTTCGATCACTATGAGGTCCCGAAGACCCCGCAGGTCACGCCCGTCCTCGCTTCACGACACCGCTGTCACACGCCTATGACACAGCAACACCTGTGCTGTGAAGGCCGGTTGGAGTGAACCGCCCCGTCTCACGCCGGCACGTGCACCGTCTCCACCCGGCTCGCCACCAGCCGCTCCCGCTCCCGCCGGGCGACCCGTCCGCGCAGCCGCAGGATCTGGCTGATGCCGAGTGCCTGCAGCACGAACACCGCGGAGAACGCGACGCTGTAGTTGTCGCCCGTCGCGTCCAGCAGCACGCCGATCAGGAACAGCGTGGTCATCGACGCGACGAAGCCGCCCATGTTGGTGATGCCGGACGCCGTGCCCTGCCGCTCCGGCGGGTTGGCCGGGCGGGCGAAGTCGAAGCCGATCATCGACGCCGGGCCGCAGGCACCGAGCACCGTGCACAGCACGACCAGCAGCCACATCGGCGCGTGCTCGCCGGGGTAGGCCAGCGTCACCGCCCACATCAGCGCAGTCGCGCCCACCGTGCCGAGCGCCAGCGGCAGCCGGGCCGCGTGGTGCCGGGCGACGATCTGGCCGTAGACGAGACCCACGACCATGTTCGAGAGGACGACCAGCGTCAGCAGCTCCCCCGCCGTGGCCCTGGACAGGCCCTGGGCCTGGACCAGGAACGGCAGGCCCCACAGCAGCAGGAACACCATCGCCGGGAACTGGGTGGTGAAGTGCACCCACAGCCCGAGCCGGGTCCCCGGCTCACGCCAGGAGGCCGCGATCTGCCGCCGGACGTAGGCGGCGCCCTGGTGCGGGAAGGGCTCCGGCTCGTGGCCCTCGGGGTGGTCCTTGAGGAACAGCAGCATCAGTACGAGGACCACGACACCCGCGAGCGCGCTGCCCGCGAACGCCGCCGTCCAGCCGACGCCGTGCAGCAGCCGGGCCAGCACCAGCGTGGAGACCAGGTTGCCCGCCATCCCGACGAGGCCCGCGAGTTGTGCGACCAGCGGCCCTCGGCGCGCCGGGAACCAGCGGGTGCCGAGCCGCAGCACGCTGATGAACGTCATCGCGTCACCGCAGCCCAGCAGCGCGCGGGAGGCGAGGGCCGTGCCGTACGAGGGCGAGAAGGCGAAGCCGAGCTGACCCGCCGTGAACAGCACGACGCCGATGGTCAGGACCTTCTTGGTGCCGAGGCTGTCGACCAGCAGGCCGACGGGTATCTGCATTCCGGCGTACACCAGCAGTTGCAGGATCGAGAAGGTCGACAGCGCCGAGGCGTTCACATGGAAGCGGTCGGCCGCGTCGAGGCCGGCGACGCCCAGGGACGTACGGAAGATGACGGCGACGAAGTAGACCGAGACGCCGATTCCCCAGACCGCCATCGCGCGCCGGCCGCCGGGCGGGTCACCCGGCAGAGTGGTGCTGCTCATCGGACCTCACCCCGGGCGAGGTGGGAGAACCAGCCGACGTGCCGGTTGACGACCCCGACCGCGGCCTCGGCGTCCCCCGAGCGCAACGCCTCCAGGATCTCCTCGTGCTCGACGAGGGTCTTGGCGATCCGGTCGGGATGGGAGTGCAGGACGGCGACGCCCATGCGCAGCTGCCGGTCGCGGAGTTGGTCGTAGAGGCGGGAGAGGATCTCATTGCCGCCGCTGCGGACGATCTCGGCGTGGAAGCAGCGGTCCGTGACGGCGGCCCCGGCGAGGTCCCCGGCGGCGGCCTGCTGCTTCTGCTTGGCCAGCAGCTCCTCGAGCCGCTCGATGAGCCCGGCCGGAGCGGGTACGGCCTTGCGCGCCGCGTGCTCCTCGACCAGCAGCCGGGTCTCCACGACGTCGGCGATCTCCTGGGCGGAGACCGGCAGTACGAGCGCGCCCTTCTTCGGGTAGAGCTTGATCAGCCCCTCCACCTCGAGCCGCAGCAGCGCCTCGCGCACCGGCGTGCGCGACACCCCGACGGCATCGGCGAGCTCGCCCTCGGTGAGGAGGGTCCCACCCTCGTAACGGCGCTCCAGGACGCCCTGCTTGACGTGGGCGTAGACACGGTCGGCGGCCGGTGGTTGCTTGACGGACAGGGTCCCCGGGGTGGTCATGCGAACAGCATAGATACAACACGTACGCATGAGGGAGCGGGTCCAGGATCCGGACGGTTTGCTGTCCAACGGCTGTCCAATCGGAACCCGCCTCAGCAACCACACAACCATCTGTGCTAGTTACGTGTCACACACGTGCGGCCCCACTTTCTTCCCCCTCCATTCCGGCCGCACATCTGGGGCATTCAACGTATTCGGGGTATTTGAGTTGACAACCGCCACCAAGGGCTTCCGTGTCCGCAGAGCCGCAGCCGTCGCCATCACGACCGGCGCAGTGCTCGCCACCGGAGCTCTCACCGCGGCTCCGGCGCAGGCCGTCACGACGCCCACCATCACCGCCAAGGGCGGATTCCTGATGAACAGCGCCACCGGCAAGACCCTCTTCACCAAGGCCGCCGACACGAAGCGGCTCACCGCCTCCACCACGAAGGTCATGACCGCCAAGGTCGTGCTCTCGCAGTCGAACCTGAACCTGGACGCCAAGGTCACGATCAAGAAGGCGTACAGCGACTACATCGTCTCCAAGGGCGCCTCGTCGGCCCACCTGATCGTCGGTGACAAGGTCACCGTCCGTCAGCTGCTGTACGGGATGATGCTGCCGTCCGGCTGCGACGCCGCGATGGCTCTCGCGGACAAGTTCGGTTCCGGCACCACCGTCTCGGCTCGCACCAAGAACTTCATCGGCAAGATGAACACGATGGCCAAGAGCCTCGGCATGACGAACACGCACTTCGACTCGTTCGACGGCATCAGCAACGGCTCCAACTACTCGACGCCGCGCGACCTGACGAAGGTCGCCCGCAGCGTGATGAAGAGCTCCACGTTCAAGACCGTCGTGAAGACCAAGTCCTACACGGCGAAGACGATCACGAGCTCCGGTTCCACGCGCACGATGGGGACGTGGAGCAACACCAACACCCTGCTCGGCTGGAACGGCACGCTCGGCATCAAGACCGGCTCGGGCACCGACGCCAAGTACTGCCTCGTCTTCGCCGCCACGCTGAACGGCGAGTCGGTCATGGGCGCCGTCATGACCGCCCCCTCCGCGACCGACCGCACGTCGGACGTGAAGAAGCTCATCAACTACGGCTACGCCAAGATCAGCTGACGCCGGTCGACACACATGGCTGAAGGGGCCCGCCGCCCACCCGCGGCCGGCCCCTTCGTCATGCCAAGAGGCAACGGCCGGAACCGTCTTCCGCACCCCTGGCGCCACCCGCACCATGGCGACCTCCCCGATCTCCTTGCGCCCCGCCACCCTCGACGACCTGGACACCGTGACGGACATCCACACCGGGCCCGCGCCGCCTACTACCGGGCCGGCGGGCGCCCGGCGGACGCGGAGCTGACCTCTCCCGAGGCGCGTGCGGACCGGCGGCAGGCGTGGCTGCGGGCGATCGAGCGCGACGACCGGACGGTGCGGTACGCGAGGGCGCGGTGGCGGGCGTGCTGTCGATGGGCCCGCCGTACGAGGACGACGTCGATCCCGCGAAGACCGGCCAGCTGTACCAGATCCATGTCCGGCCGGGCAGTTGGGGCGAGGGCATCGGCAGCCTGCTGCACGAGGCCTTCGTCCGCTTCCTCCGCGAGAGGCCGCTGACCGAGGGCGTGCTGGAGGCGTGGCAGCGCAACAGCCGGGCCCAGGCCTTCTACGCCCGCCACGGATGGCGGCGGGACGGCCACAGCCGCCCGGGCCCGGGCGAGGCCGAATACGTGTGTCTGCGGCTGGAGTTGGACCACTAGAGTCGCCCGGGTGACGCTGGAAGCCTCCTACCTCACCGCCGTCCGGGAGTCGTACGACACCGTCGCCGCCGACTATGCCGAGCAGGTCAAGCGACCGACGCAACTGGACCCGCTGTCCCGCGCATTGCTGGCCACGTTCGCGGAGTCCGTACGGGAGGGCGGGGGCGGCCCGCTCGGTGGCGTCCCGCCGAGTGGTGTAGCGACGATCGTGATGGAGTCGCAGGCCACGAGCCGAATTCCGCGATCACCGATCCCGCTCGCCTGACGGGGTGTCAGGTGATGGCGCCGTCGACGTGATGCTGCCGATCCTTGGCCAGGTCGCCCCACGGGCCCGCCGGGGGTAGCCGTTCCGAGCTGACGAGGAGTCAGGCAGCTACCAGCGCCGGGCGGGAGGCTGCGTGCGCGACCTGCCCCTTCGCCACGATCGCTGCTACACCACTCGGCGGGGCACCATCGCCCGCTCGCAGACCTGGGCTGCGGACCGGGCCATGTGACGGCCCACCTGGCCGGGTTCGGGCTGTCCGTCCTCGGCGTCGACGTGTCACCGCGGATGGTGGAGCAGGCCCGGCGGGCCCATCCCGGGCTGACCTTCCGGGTGGGCTCGATGACCGCACTGGACATCGAGGACGGCACCCTCGGCGGCGTCCTCGCCTACTACTCCACCCACCACACCCCACCGGAGCTACTGCCCCGCATCTACGCCGAGTTCCGCCGGACGCTCGCACCCGGCGGCCGCCTGATGCTGGCCGGCCATGTCGGAGACGGCGAGCGGCTGCGGCCTGCGCAGGCCTACGGCGGCCATCCGGTGTCGTACGAGTCGTATCTGCAACCGGCGGACCGGCTGGCCGAGTTGCTGGGTGAGGCCGGGCTCGAGGTCACCGCGCGGGTGGTGCAGGAGCCCGAGGCGGGGAGGAAGTGGCCGATCGCCACGCTGCTGGCGCGGAGGCCCGCGTCCGGGGTCGGCGGGAAGTGACCCGGCGGCCCCCGCACGCAACCGGGGGGCCGCCTCTCGGATCACGCCTGGCCGATCAGCCGTTCGAAGGCGCTCACGCCCAGGTGATCAACCGCTTCGGCTGTTCCAGGATCGCCGCCACGTCGGCCAGGACCTTGGAGCCCAACTCCCCGTCCACCAGCCGGTGGTCGAAGGACAGGGCCAGTGTCGTCACCTGGCGGGGCTTCACCTTGCCCTTGTGCACCCACGGCTGGAGCTTGATCGCACCGATCGCGAGGATCGCAGACTCGCCGGGGTTGAGGATCGGCGTGCCCGTGTCGACGCCGAAGACGCCGACGTTGGTGATCGTCACCGTGCCGCCCTGCATGGCCGCGGGAGACGTCTTGCCCTCTCGCGCCGTGGACACCAACTCACCCAGGGACTCGGCCAGTTGCGGCAGCGTCTTGGTGTGCGCGTCCTTGATGTTCGGCACGATCAGCCCGCGCGGGGTGGCCGCCGCGATGCCCAGGTTCACGTAGTGCTTGAGCACGATCTCCTGGGCCGCCTCGTCCCAGGACGCGTTGACGTCCGGGTTGCGCTTGATCGCGACCAGCAGCGCCTTGGCGACCAGCAGCAGGGGGTTCACCCGCAGGCCCTGCAGCTCCTTGTCCTGCTTGAGCTCCTCGACCAGCTTCATCGTGCGGGTCACGTCCACCGTCACGAACTCGGTGACATGCGGCGCCGTGAACGCCGAACCGACCATCGCCGCCGCCGTGGCCTTGCGCACGCCCTTGACGGGGATACGGGTCTCGCGCGCCGTGTCGTACGTGGCCGGCGCGGCGGCCGGAACCGCAGCCGGGGCCACGGGCACCGGCTCGGGAGCCACGGGTGCCGTGGGCGCGACCGCCGCGTGGACGTCCTCGCGCGTGATGATGCCGTCCGGGCCGGACGGAACCACCGTCGCCAGATCCACGCCCAGGTCCTTGGCCAGCTTGCGCACCGGCGGCTTGGCCAGCGGGCGGGGCTTCTCGACCGCGGCAGCCGGGGCGGTCGTCCCGTGTCCGTTCAGCTCCTTCTGGACCGCCGCGGACGCCTGGGAGACCACGACCTCCGGGCCCTTGCGCGGGCGGCGCTTGGTGGAGGACGCCGCCACGCCGTAGCCGACCAGCACCGGCTGGCGGCCCGAGCCCTCGGGCTTCTTCTCCTCGGGAGCCTCGGCGGCCGCGGGAACCTCGGCCGGTGCCTCGGCGGGAGCCGCGGTACCGCCCGACACGTCCACCGCGATGATCGGCGTGCCCACGTCGACCGTGGTGCCCTCGGGGAAATGCAGATCGCGGACGACACCGTCGTAGGGGATGGGCAGCTCCACGGCCGCCTTCGCCGTCTCGACCTCGCACACCACCTGGCCGTCGGTGACCGTGTCGCCGGGCTGGACGTACCACTTGAGGATCTCGGCCTCGGTGAGCCCCTCACCGACGTCCGGCATCTTGAACTCGCGTACGGACGCTTCCGTCATCGTCGTCACGACCCTCTCCTCAGTACGCCAGGGCGCGGTCGACGGCATCGAGTACCCGGTCCAGGCCCGGCAGGTACTCCTCCTCAAGGCGGGCCGGCGGATACGGGGCGTGGTAGCCGCCGACCCTGAGGACCGGGGCCTCCAGGTGGTAGAAGCAGCGCTCCGTGATCCGGGCGGCGATCTCCCCGCCCGAGCCGAAGAACACCGGCGCCTCGTGGACCACGACCAGGCGGCGCGTCTTCTCCACCGACGCCTGGATGGAGTCGAAGTCGAGCGGGGACACCGAGCGCAGGTCCAGGACCTCCAGGGACTTGCCCTCCTCGGCGGCCGCGGCGGCGACCTCCTGGCAGAGCTTCACCATCGGGCCGTACGCGACCAGCGTCAGGTCGGTGCCCTCGCGGACCACCTGCGCCTTGTGCAGCGGGCCGGGGATGGCCTCGGTGTTGACCTCGGCCTTGTCCCAGTAGCGCCGCTTCGGCTCGAAGAAGATCACCGGGTCGTCGCTCTGGATGGCCTGCTGCATCATCCAGTACGCGTCCGACGCGTTGGAGGGGCTGACCACCTTCAGGCCCGACACGTGCGCGAAGAGCGCCTCGGGGGACTCCGAGTGGTGCTCCACCGCGCCGATGCCGCCGCCGTAGGGGATGCGGACGACGACCGGGAGCTTGACCTTGCCCAGCGAGCGCGCGTGCATCTTCGCGAGCTGCGTGACGATCTGGTCGTAGGCCGGGAAGACGAAACCGTCGAACTGGATCTCCACCACCGGCCGGTAGCCGCGCAGCGCCAGACCGATGGCCGTACCGACAATGCCGGACTCGGCGAGCGGGGTGTCGATGACCCGGCTCTCGCCGAAGTCCTTCTGCAGTCCGTCCGTCACCCGGAACACGCCGCCGAGCTTGCCGACGTCCTCGCCCATGACGAGGACCTTGGGGTCGGACTCAAGGGCGTGGCGCAGCGACTCGTTGATCGCCTTGGCGAGAGCCATCTTCTCGGCCATCTCAGTGACCCCCCTCATCCGCGAACGACGCCTGGTAGGCGGCGAACTGGGCTCGCTCCTCGTCGACGAGCGCATGCCCGTCCGCGTACACGTTCTCGAAGATGGCGAAGTGGTCCGGGTCCGGCATGGCGCGGACCGCCTCGCGCACTCGTTTGCCCAACGCCTCGCTCTCGGCCTCGAGTTCCGCGAAGAATCCCTCGTCCGCGTGGTTTGAGGCCTCCAGGTACCGGCGAAGGCGCAGGATCGGGTCCTTCGCCTCCCAGGCCAGCCGCTCCTCGTCGCCCCGGTAGCGGGTGGGGTCGTCGGAGGTGGTGTGGGCGCCCATGCGGTACGTGTACGCCTCGACGAGCGTCGGTCCCTCGCCGCTGCGGGCGCGCTCCAGGGCCCACTTCGTCACCGCGAGACAGGCCAGCACGTCGTTGCCGTCGACGCGGACGCCCGGGAAGCCGTAGCCCTGCGCGCGCTGGTAGAGCGGGACGCGGGTCTGCTTCTCGGTCGGCTCGGAGATCGCCCACTGGTTGTTCTGGCAGAAGAAGACGACCGGGGCGTTGTAGACCGCGGAGAAGGTGAAGGACTCGGCGACGTCGCCCTGGCTGCTCGCGCCGTCGCCGAAGTAGGCGATCACCGCGCTGTCCGCGCCGTCCTTGGCGATGCCCATCGCGTAGCCGGTGGCGTGCAGCGTCTGGGAGCCGATGACGATCGTGTAGAGGTGGAAGTTGTTGCTGTTGGGGTCCCAGCCGCCGTTGTTCACGCCGCGGAACATGCCGAGCAGGTTGGTCGGGTCGACCCCGCGGCACCAGGCGACGCCGTGCTCGCGGTAGGTCGGAAAGACGTAGTCGTCCTCGCGGGTGGCCCGGCCCGAGCCGATCTGGGCGGCCTCCTGGCCGAGCAGCGAGGCCCACAGGCCCAGCTCGCCCTGGCGCTGCAGCGAGGTGGCCTCGGCGTCGAAGCGGCGCGTGAGCACCATGTCGCGGTACAGACCGCGGAGATCGTCAGGGGTGATGCCGGCGACGTACTTGTCGTACTCGGCGTTCTTCAGGCGCTCGCCCTCGGGCGTCAGCAGCTGTACGAGCGCGGGGTCGGTGCCCGGCTCGTTTCTTGCGGTCGTGCGCTTGCCGGCCGTGCTCTTGGTTCCGGCGCTGCGTCGCGGTTTGCGCGCGGCAGTGCTCTCCACGGTCACGTGTGCTCCTCCGTCGGTCCGGCATCCCGGGTTCGCCGGGTGCCAGTGCGGCTCACCTGCACCCCTACGGACGCACAGGGTGGGTGCGGCTCGGTCGGGACAGGCGTGACAGGTGCCCCGGCGAGCGCCCTGCAATAGGCACGTTACCCAGTGCTCCACATTTCTGTGAAACCCCTCCTGACCTGCGATTTTGCTTGGATTTCCAAGTAAATCGCGAAAGTCGGGAACATCTCCTGGTCACAGCCTTGCAGGGGGCCGGAACAACGGCACGTTATCCCGGTGACCCAGGTCACGGGAAGAGTCCACCTCGGGCGGGTCCGTCCGCCCTGGGTGAAGGCGAGGCCGGCACGGGGGCCGACGCGATGGGTACGGATTCCGGCCACCCGGCCCGACGTCGCAGTGCGCCACTTCCGGCACATGCCGTGACCGAAAGCGACTGCCGACGACTGCCTGTGACAACGCCCAGCTCACCGGCCCGGCTTGTGCCCTAGCATCTGGCGCGTGCCGCGCTCCTCCGTACCACCCCTCGTGCCTCACGCGCCCCCGCTGGGCGCCCTGCTGCGCCAGTACACCGCCGGTTGTGCCGTCACCTGCGAGCCCGTCGAGCAGGGCCTGCTCAACCGTGGCTACCGCCTGTCCACCACCCGAGGCCGCTACTTCCTCAAGCACCACTTCGACCCCGAGACCGCCGACCCGGCCGCGATCGCCCGCCAGCACCGCGCCACCCAGCGCCTGGCCGACCTGGGCGTCCCGGTCGCGCCGCCGCTGGCCGGCCGGGACGGGCGCACGGTCGCCGTGGTCGGCGGGCATGCGTACGCACTGCACCCGTGGGTCGACGGACGGCACCGCCACGGCGGGCAGCTCACCACCGGGCAGTGCGAGCGGCTCGGGGCGCTCCTGGGCGTCGTACACGCGAGTCTGGAGCGTGTGATGCCGCCGCACACGCGGGCGCGCGCAACACCCGCGGCGCCCGCCGTCAGCGCCGATCCCGCCGACACCTTCACCCTCATCGACGACCTGCTCGGCCGGGTACGCCGTCACCGCCCCGCCGACTCCTTCGACGAACTGGCCCGCCACCGCCTCCTGGAGCGGCGCGCGCTCCTGGAGCAGCACGCCGACAGGCGTCCCGCGCAAGGGGGTTCGGTGGGCTGGGTGCACGGGGACTTCCACCCGTTCAACCTGCTCTACAAAGGGGACGCGCCCGCCGCCATCGTCGACTGGGACCGGCTCGGCCTGCGCCCCCGCGCCGAGGAGGCCGTCCGCGCCGCCGCGATCTTCTTCGTACGGCCCGTCGGCGCGCTCGACCTGCCGAAGGTACGGGCGTACGCGCGCGCGTACCGGCGCACGGCCGGCGCCTCGCCCTCCCAACTCGCCGCGGCCGTGCACCGCGTGTGGTGGGAGCGCCTCAACGACTTCTGGATGCTGCGCTGGCACTACGAACGCGGCGACACCCGCGCGGACCCGCAGTTCCCGGCGGCCTCGGCGCTGGCGGTGTGGTGGACGCGGGAGTACGACGCGGTGTGCGAGGCGTTCGCGGAGTGACGCGGGGCGGCGCAAACAGCAACGCGCGCGTGGGCCGCAATAGGCGCCACGCGCGCGTGGAGGCTGTCTCGCCGTCCGGTCAGCCGGTCAGGCCACCGTCCGCGGGGTCCGTTCCGCCTCCGCCCGTCGGGTCCGTCGGCGGGTCCGTGGGCTCCGTCGGCTCGGCGGTCGTCGGCGCGGCCGTCGTCGGCTTGGCCGTCGTCGGCTGGCTCGTGGGCTCGCTGCTCTCGGTCGGGGACGGCGTGTACGACGGCGTGGCCGACGGGGTGTAGTCCCCGGACCCGCCGCTCGTCGAGCCGTCGTCCGTGGACGTGTCCGTCGTCTCGTCGGTCGGCTCGTCGCTCGGTGTCGCGGAGGACGTGTCGTCCTTCGTGGACTTCGTCGAGGTCGGCGACTGCGAGGTGCCCGTACCGCCGCCGCCCCCACCGGTGTTGTGCAGCGCCAGCGCGACACCGGCCGCGATGGCGATCACCGCGAGGACGGCGAGGATCCACAGCTTGCCGCGGCCGCTGCCCCGGTTGCCGTGCCCCTCGAAGCCGCTGTCGTCGCCGTTGCCGTAACCGGCGGGCAGGATCGGCTGCGGGATCTGCGTCGTACCGGAGGAGTCACCGGGGTGCGGCAGCACCTGCGTGCCCGCGAAACCGGCGGCCGGGGTGTGCCGGCCCTCGTGCATGTCGACCGGGCCGGTGTTCCAGGTGCCGGTGTGGCCGCCCTGGTCGTACAGCATCTGCAGCCCGTACTGGACCAGCCCGCGCATCTCCTCGGCGGTCTGGAAGCGGTCGTCCGGCTCCTTGGCGAGGGAGCGCATGACGAGGCCGTCGAGCTCCGGCGGGGCCTCGCCGGACGAGATCTGCGACGGCGGGACCGGGATGTCCTGGACGTGCTGGTAGACCACCGACAGCGGGGTCTCGCCGACGAACGGGGGCCGCAGCGCGAGGAGTTCGTAGAGCAGGCAGCCCGTCGCGTACAGGTCGGAGCGGTGGTCGACGGCCTTGCCGAGGGCCTGCTCCGGGGAGAGGTACTGCGGCGTGCCCATGACCATGCCGGTCTGCGTCATCGTCGACTGCGCGCCGTGCAGGGCACGCGCGATGCCGAAGTCCATCACCTTCACCGCACCGGTGTGCGTGATGATGACGTTCGCCGGCTTGATGTCGCGGTGCACGATGCCGTGCTGGTGCGAGTAGGCGAGCGCCTCCAGGACGCCGGAGACGATGATCAGGGCCTGCTCGGGGCCCGGCGCCTCGGCGTTGATCAACAGGTCGCGGATCGTGCGGCCTTCGACGATCTCCATGACGATGTACGGCACGGACTGACCGCCCACGAAGTCCTCGCCGGAGTCGTACACGGCGACGATCGCGTGGTGGTTGAGACCGGCCACCGACTGGGCCTCGCGCGTGAAGCGGGCCTTGGAGACCGGGTCCTCGGCGAGGTCGGCACGGAGCAGCTTGACCGCGACGGTGCGCCCGAGGCGCACGTCCTCGGCGGCGAACACCTCTGCCATGCCGCCCCGGCCGAGTCTGCGGGTCAGCCGGTACCGGCCGTCCCCGACTAGCCCGCCGTTACCCCACATTTCCGGCGCATCTGACATACCGCC
Organism: Streptomyces sp. NPDC047043; assembly: GCF_040644055.1. Lineage (NCBI taxonomy): Bacteria > Bacillati > Actinomycetota > Actinomycetes > Kitasatosporales > Streptomycetaceae > Streptomyces > Streptomyces sp. NPDC047043. Next base: position 124,317 of record NZ_JBEYVO010000019.1, on the reverse strand, counting down.
GCCAGTCGCCTCGGGGTCGGACGGGCCCTGAGCGCGCTGCTGCTGTGCCATCAGTCCTCGCCGTCGTTTCTGCCCGCGGTACGCGCGGTGTTGTTACGGTCTCCGTCGGCCACGCTACAGCCTCAACGCAAGCCGCCGGTCCGAGAAGGGGGCCGGAACCGGCACAGGACGGACCGGCCATCAAACCGTCATCTTGTGTCCTCGTGCAAATTCTGTGTACCGCCCGTACAACCTCTGTAACGCTCCCGAGACGCTTCTTTCGCGTACGGTCACGGAACGGGCACCGAGCTTGACGTGTCACTGCCCTGGGGCAGACTTGGCCGGGAATGAGCTATTCGATCAACTACAGCCGGGCCGGCGCCTGAAGGCCGATGGGGGACGCGGAAACATGAGCCAGGACGGCGCACACGGCCGGTATGCGGGACGCGCGGTCGCCGGTGGGCGCTATCAGCTGCGCGACCTGCTCGGCGAGGGCGGCATGGCCTCGGTGCACCTCGCGTACGACTCCGTGCTCGACCGCCAGGTCGCGATCAAGACGCTGCACACCGATCTCGGCCGGGAACAGGCCTTCCGCGAGCGCTTCCGCCGCGAGGCGCAGGCCGTGGCCAAGCTCACGCACACCAATATCGTCTCGGTCTTCGACACCGGCGAGGACACCCTCGACGGGATGACGACGCCGTACATCGTCATGGAGTACATCGAGGGCCGCCCGCTGGGCTCGGTGCTCGACGAGGACGTACGGCAGTTCGGTGCGATGCCCGCCGACAAGGCGCTGAAGATCACCGCGGACGTGCTGGCGGCGCTGGAGATCAGCCATGAGATGGGCCTGGTCCACCGGGACATCAAGCCGGGCAACGTGATGATGACCAAGCGCGGCGTCGTCAAGGTGATGGACTTCGGCATCGCGCGCGCCATGCAGTCCGGTGTCACGTCCATGACGCAGACCGGCATGGTCGTCGGCACCCCGCAGTACCTCTCGCCCGAGCAGGCCCTCGGCCGCGGCGTCGACGCCCGTTCCGACCTGTACTCGGTCGGCATCATGCTGTTCCAACTGGTCACCGGGCGGCTGCCGTTCGAGGCGGACTCCCCGCTGGCGATCGCGTACGCGCATGTGCAGGAGGAGCCGGTGGCTCCTTCCTCGGTCAACCGGTCCCTGCCGCCCGCGGTGGACGCGCTGGTCGCCCGCGCGCTGAAGAAGAACCCGAACGAGCGTTTCCCGAGCTCCGAGTCCATGCGCGACGAGTGCCTGCGCGTGGCCGCGTCCTTCCAGGCCGCCCCGCCGAGCATCGTCCCGGGCGCGCAGACCTCGAGCGGTGCCGGCGTCGGCTCCGCGGTGTTCCCGCCGGTCGACCAGGCCACCCCGGCGCCGACGGGCCCCGTACAGACGCCGTACCAGCCGGTCCCGAACCCGTACGGCACACCGTCGCCCACTCCTTCTCCGGCGTACGGCTACCCGCAGCAGGGCGGCTACCAGACGCCCTCCCCGTACGCGCAGCCGCAGACCCCACCGCCGTACAACATCACGCCCCAGCCCGCCACGCCGCCCGCGGGCGGCGGCGGCAAGAACAACAAGCCGCTGGTCGTCGGCTCGGTCATCGTCTCGCTCATCGCCGTCACCGTCCTGCTCGCAGCCATCCTGCTCAACAACGGCGGCAGCAACGACAACGCCCAGAACACCGGCTCCAGCGCGAGCGCGTCGGCGACGAAGGCGGCGGGCTACCGGGGTCCGGACACCTCGAAGAAGATCGAGACGTCCGCGTGCACGGAACCGGAGGAGTCGTACAACGACCCCAAGAAGATCCGGCTGCCGGACTTCCGGTTCAAGTACATCCAGTCGGTCAAGGCGTGCTTCCAGGCCGCCGGCTGGCAGCTGAAGATCAAGAACGTCGACGAGAACACGTACGGCCAGGGCGCGGTCATCGACCAGTTCCCCTCGGCCGACACGGACGTCTCCGAGAAGGACATGCCGGAGATCGAGCTGAGCGTCTCGACGGGCAACCCGCCGTCCTGATCCGGAACACGGGAAGGGCCGGGCAGCTGCTCAGCTGCCCGGCCCTTCGCGCGTTCGTCCAGAGGTACGGCGTCCAGAGGTACGGCGTCTAGAGGTACGGTCCGCCCGAGCGGCCGCCGGTGTGTCCGTCCTCGCCCGTCTCGTGGCCGCCCACGCCCGGCGGGAGGGCGCGGCGCATCTGCTCCAGCTGGGCCCGCGCGGCCATCTGCTGGGCGAACAGCGTGGTCTGGATCCCGTGGAAGAGGCCCTCCAGCCAGCCCACCAACTGGGCCTGCGCGATGCGCAGTTCGGCGTCGCTGGGGGTGCCGTCGTCCGTGAAGGGCAAAGAGAGCCGCTCCAGCTCCTCGACCAGCTCCGGCGCCAGGCCGTCCTCCAGCTCCTTCACCGAGCTCCGGTGGATCTCCTTGAGCCGGACCCGGCTCGCCTCGTCCAGGGGAGCGACGCGCACCTCCTCCAGGAGCTGCTTGATCATGCTGCCGATCCGCATCACCTTGGCCGGCTGCTCGACCTGCTCCGTCACCGGAATCTCGCGGGAGTCGTCGTCACCACCGCCGATTGCCATGCCGTCCTGGCCCACGACCAGGATCTGGGGGGTCTCCGACGACCGTTCGTTCCTCGGCATCTCCATGCCGCCATTCTCTCGCACCCGTGCATCTCATCACCGTGGTGCCCCCTGTGGAGGGTGATCCACCGTTTACGCTGCGGGGGTTTGCGTCAGTCGCCGCCCTCGCGCGCGATGGTCATCCGCAGCAGACGGGCCTCGCAGTGGTCGAGCCAGCGGATCTCGGCCTCCGCATGGCAGATGAGCTGCTCCAGGACCAGCAGCCGCGCCAGCTCGTCCGGATGCCCGGGCGCCCGGCCCAGCGCCTGCGCCCGCTGCCGTACGTACTCGTGCAGAGCCTGGGCCACATGCCGGCGCTGTGCCTCGACGACCTGCCGCACGTCGACGCCGGGTGCGCCGACGGCGAGCACCAGCTTGATCGCCAGCTCGTCGCGTGGCGGGCTGTCCCGCTCCACGGGCCGCGCGAACCAGGCCCGCAGCTCTGCCCGGCCCGCGTCCGTGAGCGCGTACAGCACCCGCGCGGCCTCGTCCACGCCGTCCTGCGCGACCATGCCGTCCCGCTCCAGCCGGCCGAGCGTCGTGTAGACCTGCCCGATGTTCAGGGGCCAGGTGCCACCGGTGCGCGCCTCGAACTCGGTGCGCAGCCGTGAGCCGTACCGGGGGCCTTGTTCCAGGAGCGCCAGCAGCCCGTGACGTATCGACATACCCGGATTGTGCAGCGGGTTCGGTATTTCGGCGGAACACGGAATGCCGGAAGTGCGGGGCGATGTGAGGCTTGGGGCGTGAATCCATGGCTGCGGTCTTTGCGAGGGGCGGGACTGGTGGTGGGCGTGGGGGCCGGCGTGATCGTGTTTCCGCCGGGCGGGAGTGTTGCGTCGTACGGCGCCGTGTCGTCGTACGGCCCCGTATCGACGTACGCAGCGGTACCGACGGACGACTCCACGCGTACGCCCGCTCTCGTCCCCCGGGCGACCGAGTCCGCGGCGGCCTCCTCCGCCGCCTCCCACGAGCCGCCCGAGCCTTCGCGGGCCGGGAGCGTGGCCGGTGAGGGGCGGGAGCGGCCTGGGCGGCGGGACACGGCGGACAACTCCACGGGCGGCCCCTCGGACGAGGGAGACGGCGACGGAGGCGTGGACACGGCGAACTCGGAGGGCCAGGCCGATACGGACCCGGCCGTGTCCGCGTCGCCGCCCGCGGAAGCCGGCCTGCTCCCGCCGAGGCCCTCACCGCACCCCGCGAAGTCGGCCGCCGCGCAGGCCGAAGGCCCCACGGAGCCCGTCCTGCGGATCCTCCCGCTGGGCGGCGGCCTGGTCCTGATCGGACTCGGCCTGGGCCTCGCCTTCGTCGGCCTGCGGCTGCGGCGCGGCTAGGTCCTGCCAGGCGGATCAGGCCGACTCTGGCCATCGGTGCCTTGTCAGCCCCGGTGAGCAGGGTCAGATGCGCGTGCCAGACCCCGCGACGTCGGCATGATCCGCCGGACAGGCCCTGGTCCCGTCAGGTGCCTCAGGGCACGACCAGCAGCACCTTGCCCACGTGACCGCTCTCCTCCACGACCCGGTGGGCTGCTGCCGCGTCGCTCATGGGGATCTCGCGGTCGACGATCGGGCGGACGTGGCCGCCGTCGAGCAGCGGCCAGACGTGTTCGCGTACGGCCGCGACGATGGCCGCCTTCTCGGCGAGCGGGCGGGCGCGCAGCGTGGTCGCGCTGATGGCGGCCCGCTTGTTCAGGAGCGTGGCGATGGTCAGCTCGCCCTTGATGCCGCCCTGCATGCCGATGATCGCGAGGCGGCCGTTGACGGCGAGGGTCTGGACGTTGCGGTCCAGGTACTTGGCGCCCATGTTGTCGAGGATGACGTCGGCGCCCGCGCCGTCCGTGGCCTTCTTGACCTCGGCGACGAAGTCCTGCTCCCGGTAGTTGACGAGGATGTCGGCGCCCAGCTCGGCGCAGCGCTCCAGCTTCTCCTTGGTGCCCGCCGTGACGGCGACCTTGGCGCCGATCGCCTTGGCGAGCTGGATGGCCATGGTGCCGATGCCGCTGGAGCCGCCGTGCACGAGCAGCGTCTCGCCGGGGCGCAGATGGGCGATCATGAACACGTTCGACCAGACCGTGCAGACCACTTCGGGCAGCGCGGCCGCCTGCTTGAGGTCGATGCCCTTGGGGACGGGCAGCAGCTGCCCGGCCGGGACCGCGACCTTCTCCGCGTAACCGCCGCCCGTGAGCAGCGCGCACACCTCGTCGCCGACGGCCCAGCCGGAGACGCCGGGGCCTACCGCGGCGATCCGGCCCGAGCACTCCAGGCCGGGGTAGGGGGACGTGCCGGACGGCGGGTCGTAGAAGCCCTGCCGCTGCAGGATGTCGGCGCGGTTGACGGCACCGGCCACCACCTCGACCAGCACCTCGCCCTCACCGGCCACGGGATCCGGGACCTCGTCCCACACCAGCGCCTCGGGCCCACCAGGTTCGGGAATCGTGATCGCATGCATGAGGGGGACGCTACTCCTTGCGTCCGCGTCCCCCGCGGCGGCGGGGCGCGCACCGGCCAGGGCCGTGTGAGCGCGGGAAAAAAAGTGTGCGATCACCGATGAGTTCGCGCGACGGTAAAGGTCTCCCCATGCGTAACCCAAGTGCGCGGAAGGACACCCCACCATGAGCCAGCACACGTCCGGCCTGGCCATCGAGACCGCGGGACTGGTGAAGACGTTCGGTGAGACCCGGGCCGTCGACGGCGTCGACCTCGCCGTCCCGGCCGGCACGGTCTACGGCGTCCTCGGCCCGAACGGCGCCGGCAAGACGACCACCGTGAAGATGCTCGCCACCCTGCTGCGGCCCGACGCCGGCGAGGCGCACGTCTTCGGCCACGACGTGGTGCGCGAGGCCGACGAGGTCCGCAGCCGTGTCAGCCTCACCGGCCAGTACGCCTCCGTCGACGAGGACCTCACCGGCAGCGAGAACCTGGTCCTGCTGGGCCGCCTCCTCGGCCACGGCAAGAAGGCCGCGCTGGTGCGTGCCGGGCAGCTGCTGGAGGCCTTCGGGCTGACGGAGGCCGCCGCGAAGCAGGTCAAGCACTACTCGGGCGGCATGCGGCGCCGTATCGACATCGCCGCTTCCATCCTCAACACCCCCGACCTGCTGTTTCTCGACGAGCCGACGACCGGGCTCGACCCGCGCAGCCGCAACCAGGTCTGGGACATCGTGCGCGCGGTCGTCGCCCAGGGCACGACGGTGCTGCTGACCACGCAGTACCTGGACGAGGCCGACCAGCTGGCCTCCCGGATCGCCGTCATCGACCACGGCATGGTCATCGCCGAGGGCACCAAGGGCGAGCTGAAGGCGTCCGTCGGCGCCGGTTCCGTACATCTGCGGCTGCGGGACGCCGAGCAGCGGCCCGAGGCGGCCGAGGTGCTGCGGCGGACCCTGGACGCTCAGGTGCAGCTGGAGCCCGACCCGGTCGCGCTGACGGCCCGTGTCGGTACGGCGACCAGCGGCATCGCCGCCGAACAGGCCGCCCGGGCGCTCGGCGAGTTGGCCCGCGCCGGCGTCGTCGTGGACAACTTCTCGCTGGGGCAGCCCAGCCTGGACGAGGTGTTCCTCGCCCTCACCGGACATGACACCCACAGCCCGAAGGACGAGGTGGCGGCATGAGCACCGCGACAACCACCGACGCCCAGGACCTGGCCCCCGTCAGCGCCGAGTCGCTCGCCGCGCTGCTGATCGCCGGGGAGCGGCCGCCGCGCCCGAGCGCGCTGTCGGCCTCGCTGACCTTCGGCTGGCGGGCGATCCTCAAGATCAAGCATGTCCCGGAGCAGCTCTTCGACGTCACCGCGTTCCCGATCATGATGGTGCTGATGTACACGTACCTGTTCGGGGGCGCCCTGGCCGGGTCGCCGAAGGAGTACATCCAGTTCCTGCTGCCGGGCATCCTCGTCATGTCGGTCGTGATGATCACGATGTACACCGGGGTCTCGGTCAACACGGACATCGAGAAGGGCGTCTTCGACCGCTTCCGCTCGCTGCCCATCTGGCGGCCGTCGACGATGGTCGGCTATCTGCTGGGCGACGCCCTGCGCTACACGATCGCGTCCGTCGTGATGCTCACCGTCGGCGTGATCCTCGGCTACCGCCCGGACGGCGGGGTCGGCGGTGTGCTCGCCGGGATCGCGCTGCTGGTCGTGTTCTCGTTCGCGTTCTCGTGGATCTGGACCATGTTCGGGCTGCTGCTGCGCACCGAGAAGTCGGTGATGGGCGTCAGCATGATGGTGATCTTCCCGCTGACCTTCCTGTCCAACGTCTTCGTCGACCCGAGGACCATGCCGGGCTGGCTGCAGGCGTTCGTCAACAACAGCCCGATCACCCATCTGTCGTCCGCGGTACGGGGGTTGATGGCCGGTGACTGGCCGGCGGACGAGGTCGCCTGGTCGCTGGGCTGGGCGGGCCTGTTCGTGCTGGTCTTCGGGCCGGTCACGATGCGGCTCTACAACCGCAAGTAGGACTCAGTTCTGTCGGAGGGGCCGGACGTCCGGGGCGACCTGGGCGCCCGGCGTCGCCCGCACGATCGTGATCAGCCGGTCCGTCAACTGCAGTGTCCCGACGGCCGGATCGTCGTATCCGAGCACCCGATGCCCTCGTACGACGCTCACCACCAGGTCGTCCGTCTCGCGCGGCTTCTTGCCCACCTCGGCCTTTATGACCGGGCGTTCGACGATGTCGAGCCCGCTGCCCTGCTGGATGAGGTCCTCCATCACCATGCCGGCCGCAGGGCTGAGCACGGACAGACCGAGCAGGCGTCCGGCCGCGCTGGCGCTGGTGATGACCGCGTCGGCGCCGGACTGCTGGAGCAGCGGTGCGTTCTCCTCCTCGCGCACCGCGGCCACGATCTTCGCCCCGCGGTTGAGCTGCCGTGCCGTCAGTGTGACGAGTACGGCGGTGTCGTCGCGCTGGGTCGCGATGATGATCTGCCGTGCCCTGTGCACCTCGGCCCGCTTCAGCACCTCGCTGCGCGTCGCGTCCCCGATGACACCGACGTAGCCCTCGGCAGTCGCGGCGTCGATCACCTTGGAGCTGGGGTCGACCACGACGACCTGCTCCTTCTTCAGCCCCGTGGCACAGACGGTCTGGATCGCCGAGCGCCCCTTCGTCCCGAAGCCGACGACGACGGTGTGATCGCGCAAGGCGGACCTCCAGCGGTTCAGGCGCCATTCCTCCCGGGTGCGTTCGGTGAGGACCTCGAGGGTGGTGCCGACCAGGATGATCAGGAAGAGCACGCGCAGGGGCGTGATGACGAAGATGTTGGTGAGCCGGGCAGCGTCGCTGACCGGGGTGATGTCGCCGTATCCGGTGGTGGAGAGGGTGACGGTCGCGTAGTAGAAGGCGTCGAGGAGGTCGACGGAGCCGTCGGAGTTGTCGTTGTAGCCGTCGTGGTCGGCGTAGACGATGAAGGCGGTCGCGACCAGCACCAGCAGGGCCAGCAGCAGCCGTTTGCCGACCTGTCGGATCGGTCGCTCGACCACCTTCTTCGGGAGTTTCACCCTGTGGGTCACGAGATGTTCGTCCGCCTGGCGGGCGATCGCGTCATGGCCCGGAAGTTTCACGTGAAACACACCCCGATTCCGGCGGACGCCCAGGGCAGATCGAGGAGCTCCAGCTCCTGACCCGCACGGGCGCCGCCCGGTGGTACGACGGCGAGCGCGTCGGCCACCGCGATGCCGCGCAGCATGGCCGGGCCGTTGTAGTGCAACGGCACGGCACCCTCGCCGCGCAGCACGACGGGGATGAGCCGGGTGTCGTGCGGATGCCCGTGGGCCGTGGCCTGGATCGGCAGGGTGTACGGCTCCGGGGCGGGCCGCGCGGCGAGGGTGCGCAGCAGGGGTTCGGCGAGGGTGAGCAGGCCGGAGACGGCGGCGAGCGGGTTGCCGGGGAGGCCGACGAGGTGCTGGTTCTCCTTGGTGCGGGCCAGCAGCATGGGGTGGCCGGGGCGCACCTTCACCCCGTCGACCAGGAGTTCCGCGCCGATCCGCTCCAGGATGGGGTGGACATGGTCGACAGGTCCGGAGGCGGTGCCGCCGGTGGTGACGATCAGGTCGGCGTCGGAGGCGTTGAGTGCCTTGCGCAGGGCCTTCGCGTCGTCGCCGAGCCTGCGTACGGCGGTGACCTCGGCGCCGAGCGCGCGCAGCCAGGGCGGCAGCATCGGGCCGAGGGCGTCCCTGATCAGGCCGTCGTGCGGCCGGCCCTCGGTGAGCAACTCGTCTCCCAGGACGAGGACTTGGACGCGGGGGCGGGGAACGGCGGTGAGGCTGTCGTAGCCGGCGGCCGCGGCGAGCCCGAGCACGGCGGGGGTCACGAGGGTGCCGACGGGCAGGAGTTGGTCGCCGGAGCGGCATTCCTGGCCGCGGGGGCGGATGTCCTGGCCGTGCTGCATCTCGCGGTTGGCGTGCAGACGGCCCTTGTCGTCGATGCGGCCGTGCTCGCTGCGCAGGACGGCGGTGGTGTCCGCGGGGATGCGGGCGCCGGTGGCGATACGGACGGCCTCGCCGTCCGTGAGGGGCTCCGGCTCGGCGTGTCCGGCGAGGACGCCCTCGTCGCGTACGTCCCAGGGGCCGGGTCCCGCGACCGCCCAGCCGTCCATCGCCGAGGTGTCGAAGGACGGCAGGTCGGTGAGGGCGGGGAGGGGCGCGGCGAGGGTGAGGCCGAGAGCGCCGTCGAGGGTGACGGAGACGGGGGCATGGCGGGTGGCGGACCGGCCGGCGCGGGCGGCGATCGCTCGGGCCTCGGGCCAGTGGGTGGCCCTGTGGTGGAGGTCGGGCCGATGGGCGGTGGCGGGCTGGGCACTGGGTGCGGGCGGCGTGGATGCGGGTGCGGGGTCGCCCGGTGTGCGGCCGCCGTGGTCGTTCACCAGGGCGAGCACCTCCTCGACGTCGAGGTCCTCGGCGTCCTGACCGGTCCGGGTGGGGTGGGCGGTCATCCTGCGTCCGTGTCGGGCTTGGCGTCGGGGTTGTCCTCCTGCGCCCAGCGCAGGGCGAGGGCCACGGCCTTGCGGGCGGCCTCGGCGACGGCTTCGGGGCCACCGCCGGCCTGGGCGGCCGCGTAGCCGACGAGGAAGGTGGTCAGTGGTGCCGCGGGCCTGGCCACACCGTGGGCGGCGTCGCGGGCGAGGTCGAGCAGGACGCCGGTGTCGACGTCGAGGTCGATGCCCAGCTCGTCCTTGGCTGCGGAAATCCATTCATCCAACACGTGCCCATGCTCCCTGATACGTGCCCTGGCGGTGGCGATGTCGTCCCAGGTGTCGCAGTCGAAGGATGCGACGGGGTCGGGGACGCGGGTGAGTTCGAGGGCGGCGGTGAGCCTGCGCAGCGGCAGGCCGGTGAGGCCGTCGTGCTCGGTGGAGAGTGCGGCGAGTTCGCGGTGCAGCGCGGGTGTGCGGTACGCGGCGACGAGCGGTTGGTCGCGGCCGTCGGCGTCGGTGAGCAGGACGCCGTCGGCGACGCTTGCACGCAGGGCGCTCAGCAGTCGCCCCACCGTCTGCGCGCCGAGGAAGGGCAGGTCGGCGGAGAGGACGACGACCTGCTCCGCCGTGGTGTGCCGCAGCCCGGCGCCGAGCGCCGCCAGGGGGCCTCCGCCGGGTGGGTCCTCGCGGGCCCAGCGCACCGGGCGGGCGGTGGGCCGGGCGTCGGCGACGACGACGGTGGTGCGGGCGTCGGCGCAGGCGGTCAGGACCCGGTCGAGCAGGGCCCGGCCGCCCACGCGCAGGCCGGGCTTGTCCGCGCCGCCCAGCCGCCGCGCGGCGCCACCGGCGAGGACGACGGCGTCATACGCGACGGACCCGGCGTCGGCGGCGCCCTGTGCGTCCGTCGGCTCGTACGAGGTCACCCCCCGAGTATGCGTGCCGCCGCGATCACAGGGAACGCGGGGGAGACCGCCGATCCGGCGGGATCAGAGTGTGCGCAGCAGCACCGCCGGCTGTTCCACGCAGTCCGCCACGTACCGCAGGAAGCCACCCGCCGTGCCGCCGTCGCAGACCCGGTGGTCGAAGGTGAGCGAGAGCTGGACGACCTGCCGCACCGCGAGTTCGCCCTCGTGCACCCACGGCTTGGGGACGATGCGGCCGACGCCGAGCATGGCCGCCTCGGGGTGGTTGATGATCGGCGTGGAGCCGTCGACGCCGAACACTCCGTAGTTGTTCAACGTGAAGGTCCCGCCGGTGAGTTCCCCGGGTGTGAGGGTTCCCGCGCGGGCCGCCTCGGTCAGGCGGGCGAACTCGGCGGTCAGCAGTTCGGCGTCCCGCGCATGGGCGTCCCGGACGACCGGTACGACCAGGCCCCGCTCGGTCTGCGCGGCGAAGCCGAGGTGCACGTGGTCGAGCTGGACGACCTCCCTGGCCTCCGTGTCGACCTGCGAGTTGAGCTCGGGGAAGCGGGCGAGGGCGGCGGTGCAGATCCTTGCCAGGAGGGCGAGCAGGGAGATCTTGCTGCCGCCGGCGGCATTCATCGCCGTCCGCGCGCGCATGAGTTCTGTCGCGTCGGCGTCCACCCAGCAGGTCGCGTCCGGTATCTCCCGGCGGCTGCGGGAGAGCTTGTCTGCGACGGCTCCGCGGATGCCCTTGAGGGGGACGCGGATGCCGGTGGCGCCGGGTGCGGTCTGTGCAGGCGCCGGTGCCTTCCGAGGCTCGGGGGGTGCCGTCGCCCGGCCCTGCGCGGCAGCGGCCCGCAGTGCGTACTCGACGTCCGCCCGGAGGATCAGCCCGTCGGGTCCGGAGCCGGCGAGCTCCCTCAGGTCGAGACCGTTCTCCCGGGCGAGGCGACGGACCAGGGGCGAGATCACGGGGACGGGTCCCTCGACCGCTTCGGGAGTCGTGGACCGCCCGTTCACCGCAGCGGACACCGGCTGGCCCGGACGGACCCTGCGCCGCCGGGCGGGCGCCTCGGAAGTGCCGTAGCCCACGAGCACGTTGCCCGAGCCCTTGGTTTCCGAGGCCTCGGTCTCGCCGGCCGGGACCGGTGCGCCCACCGCCACCGTGATCAGCGGTGCCCCGACGGGCAGTTCCGTGCCCTCCTCGCCGAAGCGGGCGGTGACCACACCGCCGTAGGGGCAGGGCACCTCGACCATCGCCTTGGCAGTCTCGACCTCGACTACCGGCTGGTCGACCGTGACGACGTCGCCGACCTCCACCAGCCAGCGCACGATCTCCGCCTCGGTGAGCCCCTCCCCGAGGTCGGGGAGCTTGAACTCGAGCACCTGTGCCATCAGCTCTCGGCCTCCCACTGCAGACGCCCCACGGCGTCCAGGATCCGGTCCACGCCGGGCAGGTGGTGACGCTCCAGCATCGGCGGCGGGTAGGGGATGTCGAACCCGGCCACGCGCAGCACCGGCGCCTCCAGGTGATGGAAGCAGCGCTCCGTGACACGGGCCGCGATCTCCCCGCCCGGGCCTCCGAACCCGCCCGACTCGTGCACGACGACCGCGCGCCCGGTCCGCCGCACCGAGGCGCCGACCGTCTCGTCGTCGAACGGCACCAGTGAGCGCAGGTCGACGACTTCGAGGTCCCACCCCTCGGCCTGTGCCGCCTCGGCGGCTTCGAGGCAGACGGGAACCGACGGTCCGTACGTGATGAGCGTGGCGCTCCGGCCCGAGCGCCGCACCACCGCGCGGCCTATCGGTTCAACGTCCGTCGGGTGCTCGGGGTTCCAGGAGTCCTTCGACCAGTACATGCGCTTGGGCTCGAGGAAGACGACGGGGTCGTCGGAGGCGATGGCGGCGCGCAGCAGGCCATAGGCGTCGGCGACCGTGGCGGGCGTGACGACATGGAGCCCCGGAGTCGCCATGTAGTACGCCTCGGAGGAGTCGCTGTGGTGCTCGACGCCGCCGATTCCGCCGCCGTAGGGGACACGGATGGTGATCGGGAGCGGCATCGTGCCGCGGGTGCGGTTGCGCATGCGGGAGACGTGCGAGATCAGCTGCTCGAAGGCGGGGTACGCGAACGCGTCGAACTGCATCTCCACCACCGGGCGCAGGCCGTACATCGCCATGCCCACCGCGGTGCCGAGGATGCCGGCCTCGGCCAGGGGCGTGTCCGTGCAGCGGTCCTCGCCGAACTCCTTGGCGAGCCCGTCGGTGACCCGGAAGACACCGCCGAGGGTGCCGACGTCCTCGCCCATGACGTGCACGGTGGGGTCGGCGGCCATGGCGTCGCGCAACGCGCGCGTGAGGGCCTGCGCCATGGTGGCCGGCTTGACGGCGACGGTGGTCATCAGTGGCCGCCTTCGTGTTCCGCGTGCAGCTCGGCCTGCAACTGGGCCTGCTGCTCGCGCAGTTGCGGGGTGGGCTCGGCGTAGACGTGGGCGAACAGGTCCATCGGGTCGAGCACCGGGTCCTGGTTCATGCGTTCGCGCAGGTCGGCGGCCATGGTCTCGGCGGCGTCCCGTGCGGCCCGTATGCCGTTCTCGTCGAGCAGGCCGCGCTCGGTCAGCTCGTGCTCCAGGAGCGCGATGGGGTCGTGCGCACGCCAGGCCTCGACCTCGGCGTCGCCGCGGTAGCGGGTCGCGTCGTCGGCGTTGGTGTGGGCGTCCACGCGGTAGGTGATCGCCTCGATCAGCGTCGGGCCGCCGCCCTCACGCGCGTGCCGCACGGCGTCGGTGAGGACCTCGTGCACGGCGGCCGCGTCGTTGCCGTCGACCAGGCGGCCGGGCATGCCGTAGCCGACGGCCTTGTGGGCCAGCGACGGCGCCGCGGTCTGCTTGGCGAGCGGTACGGAGATCGCGAAGCCGTTGTTCTGGACGAGGAAGACGACCGGGGCCTGCCAGACGGCGGCGAAGTTCAGCGCCTCGTGGAAGTCGCCCTCGCTGGAGCCGCCGTCGCCGACCAGGGCGAGCGCGACCACGTCGTCGCCCTTGAGGCGTGCGGCGTGCGCGAGGCCCACGGCGTGCGGGAGCTGGGTGGCGAGGGGAGTGCACAGGGGGGCCACGCGGTGCTCGTGCGGGTCGTAGCCGGTGTGCCAGTCGCCGCGCAGCAGGGTGAGCGCCTGGACGGGGTCCAGTCCGCGGGCGACGGCGGCGAGGGTGTCGCGGTAACTGGGGAAGAGCCAGTCGCGCTCCTCGATGGCCAGCGCGGCGGCGACCTCGCAGGCCTCCTGGCCGGTGCTGGAGGGGTAGACGGCGAGCCGGCCCTGCTTGGTGAGGGCGGTGGCCTGTGCGTTGTACCTGCGGCCGCGCACCAGCTCGGCGTACAGGCGGCGCAGCAGGGCCGGGTCGGCCTTTCCGGCGGCCTCGGTGCCGAGGACTCGGTAGGGCTCCGCGTCGGGCAGCAGCGGCGCGGGGTCGGTGCGGGGCTGCCAGGCGGGCGGCGGCGATGGCCGATACGCGCCCCGCTGCTCCATGACCGTCATGACGGCACCTCCTCGTGGGAGCGGCTTCAGGCGCACCACGGGTGTGTGTCGCGCCTCACCTACCGATTGTTCGGTCGTCGGCACATTTTGGCTACAGGCCCCTTCGGGCTGTGGACAATCGGTTCTCCACAACCTCAAATGAACGCAGTACGTCCATGGTAGGGAGGCGGGGGGACATGGCACCTGAACAAATGGCCGAAGGGTCGGAAGGCGGAAGTCCCCTGCCGCTGCCGCGTCCGCTCGACGCCATCGATTCGGACATCCTGCAGATGCTCCAGGCCGACGGCCGCGCGTCGATACGGTCGGTCGCGGAACGGGTGCACGTGTCGCGCGCGAACGCCTACGCGCGTATCAACCGCCTCATCGAGGACGGCGTCATCCGCGGCTTCGGCGCCCGCGTCAACCACGAACGCGCTGGTCAGGGCACCTCTGCCTACATCACCCTGAAGATCGTCCAGAATTCCTGGCGCACGGTGCGGGAACAGCTCAGACAGCTGCCCGGTGCCTCCCACATCGCCTTGGTGGGCGGTGACTTCGACGTACTGCTGCTCGTCCACACACCCGACAACAAGGCGCTGCGCGAGCTGGTGCTCACCCGGCTCCAGGCCATGCCCGAGGTGCTCAGCACCCGCACGCTGCTGGTGTTCGAGGAGGAGGACCTGGAGCCGCAGGGCTGAACCCTTTCTGCGGCTCTCTCAGGCCTCCTTGCGCAGGCCGCCGAAGACCAGCTGCGCCACCGCGTCGGCCACTTCGCGCTCGCTCATCCCGCGCCCGTCGGGGCGGTACCACTCGACGATCGAGTTGATCATCCCGAAGACCAGCCGCGTCGCGAGCCGCACCTCGACGTCGCCGCGCACGTCCCCGTCGGCAGCCGCCGCCTTCAGCAGCTCGGCCACCTGGTGGTCGAAGTCGCGGCGCCGGTCCAGCGCCCACCGCTCGGTGTCCGTGTTGCCGCGCACACGCAGCAGCAGCGTCACGTACGGCAGGTCGCCGATCAGCACCTCGACCATGCGCCGCACGACGTACTCGAGGCGCTCGGCGGCGCGCCCCACGCGCGCGTGCTCCTCGTCGAGGATCCCGAAGAGCCCGTCGAGGGCCCGGCTGACCGCGCGGCGCAGCAGTTCCTCCTTGCCGGCCACGTGGTGGTAGATCGACGACTTGGAGATGCCCGCCGCCCTGGAGAGGTGCTCCATGGAGGTGCCGTCGTAGCCGCGCTCGTTGAAGACCTGGACGGCGACGGACAGCAGCGTCTCCGGGGTGTACGTGTCGCGCTTGGCGGTGGTCATGACGTGCTGCCCTCCCGCTTGTCGGTGGCGTACGCATGGCGGTACAGCGCGAGGGACGGAGCGTAGCGCCCCGAGGGGTCGCGCAGATGCAGGTCGTCGAGGAGGGCGTACGCCCAGTTGCGGCCGAGCCTGCGGCTCCATTCGAAGGGGCCGAGCGGGTAGTTGACGCCCAGGCGCATCGCGGTGTCGATGTCCTCCTCGGTGGCCACGCCCTTGGCGACGGCGTCGTGCGCGAGGTCGACGATCCGGGCGACCGTGCGGGCGACGATCATGCCGGGGACGTCGCCGATGACGCTGACGTCCTTGCCGAGCGCCTGGAAGAGGCCGGTGGCCTCGGCGAGGGTCTGCGGCGAGGTGTCCTGTGAGGCGGACAGGGCGATACGGGTGGCCCTGCGGTAGTCCAGGGCGAGGTCGAAGTAGACGACGTCCCGGAACTCCACCGAGGTCTGACCGTCGGCGAGGGCCAGCTGGCCGCCGCCCGGCAGCACCAGGCGGGTGCCGTGGTCCTCTTCCTCCTCGCGCACCTGGATGCCCGCCTCGCGGATCAGCGCGAGCAGTTCGGACGCGGGACCCAGGTCGCCCTCGGCGACCACGTACGCGGGCCGCTGCTGCTTCTCGGCGGTGTGCGGCTCGGCGCTCTCGGCCTCGTCGCCGTAGTCGTACCAGCCGTGCCCGCTCTTGCGGCCGAGCCGGCCGGACTCCACGAGGCGCCGCTGGGCGAGCGAGGGCGTGAAGCGCACGTCCTGGAAGAAGGACTGCCACACGGAGTGGGTGACGGACTCGTTGACGTCCTGGCCGATGAGGTCGGTCAGTTCGAAGGCGCCCATCCGGAAGCCGCCGGACTCGCGCAGCACCGCGTCGATGGTGGCCGGGTCGGCGCCCTGGGCCTCGTAGACCGCGAAGGCCTCGGCGTAGAAGGGCCGGGCGATGCGGTTGACGATGAAGCCGGGGGTGTCGGCGCAGGCGACCGGCGTCTTGCCCCAGGCGCGCGCCATCTCGTACGCGCGCGTGGCCGACGTGACGTCGGTGGCGAACCCGGAGACGACCTCGACGAGCGGCAGCAGCGGCGCCGGGTTGAAGAAGTGCAGGCCGACGAAGCGGCCGGGGTTGCGCAGGGCGCCGCCGATGGCCGTCACCGACAGGGACGAGGTGTTGGTGGCGAGCAGACAGTCCTCGCCCACGATGTCCTCGAGCTTGCCGAAGAGCTCCTGTTTGGCGTCCAGCCGCTCCAGGACGGCCTCGACGACCAGGGAGCAGTCCGCGAGGTCGGCGAGCTCCGCGGCGGGCAGCAGGCGCGCGCGTGCCGCGTCCCGGTCGGCGGCCGTGAGCCGGTCCTTCTCGACGAGCCGGTCGAGGCGCGCGCCGATGGTTTCGGCCGCTTCCAGGGCGCGCCCCGGGACGGCGTCGTACAGCCGTACGCGATGGCCTGCGACCAGCGCGACCTGGGCGATGCCCTGGCCCATGGTGCCGGTGCCGACGACGGCCACGGGGCTGCTGAGGTCGAGTGCTGTCATGTGCGCGATCCTCCCGCACGGGGTTTTCCACAGATGCGGCAGGCCCCCTTGTCCCGACCGATCGTTCGGTTACTCTAACTCTGACTGGCTGTTCCTGCCCATGTTTCTGCCCAGGTCATGAGCTCAACGAAGAGTTCACAAGACGAGGAGTTGGTCCCGCATGGCCGCCGAACTGACCGCGCACGAGCTGATCGCCAAGCACCGGCCCACCCTCGACCAGGCGCTGGAAGCGATCCGCACACGCGCGTACTGGTCCCCGCACCACGAGCACCCCAAGGCCTACGGCGAGAACGGCAGCCTGGACATGGCGGCGGGCAAGGCCGCCTTCGACGCCCTGGTGGGCACCCGTCTCGACCTCGGCCAGCCCGGCACGGACGACTGGGTGGGCGGCGAGGTGTCGCCGTACGGCATCGAGTTGGGCGTGGAGTACCCGCACGCGGACGTCGACGTGCTGCTGCCCGCCATGAAGGCGGGCCAGAAGGCCTGGCGGGACGCGGGCGCGGAGGCGCGCGCGGTGGTGTGTCTGGAGATCCTCAAGCGGATCAGCGACCGGACGCACGAGTTCGCGCACGCGGTCATGCACACCAGCGGCCAGGCCTTCATGATGGCGTTCCAGGCGGGCGGCCCGCACGCGCAGGACCGCGGCCTGGAGGCGGTGGCGTACGCGTACGTGGAGCAGGTCCGTACACCGGACACGGCGGAGTGGACCAAGCCCCAGGGCAAGCGCGAACCGCTCGCGCTGACCAAGCAGTTCACGCCGGTCCCGCGCGGGATCGCGCTGGTCATCGGCTGCAACACGTTCCCGACGTGGAACGGCTACCCGGGCCTGTTCGCGTCGCTGGCCACCGGCAATGCGGTCCTGGTGAAGCCGCACCCGCGCGCGGTGCTGCCGCTCGCGCTCACCGTGCAGGTCGCGCGCCAGGTGCTCGCCGAGGCCGGCTTCGACCCGAACCTGGTGGCGCTGGCGGCCGAGCGCTCCGGCGAGGGCATCGCGAAGACGCTGGCCACCCGTCCGGAGATCCGGATCATCGACTACACCGGCTCGACGGCGTTCGGCGACTGGCTGGAGTCCAACGCCCGCCAGGCGCAGGTCTACACCGAGAAGGCCGGCGTCAACACGGTGCTCGTGGACTCGACCGCGAACTACAAGGGCATGCTGTCCAACCTGGCGTTCTCGCTGTCCCTGTACAGCGGCCAGATGTGCACGACCCCGCAGAACCTGCTGATCCCCCGGGACGGCATCCGCACCGACGAGGGTCCCCGGACCTTCGACGAGGTCGTCGCCGACCTCGCCCGCTCGGTCGACGGCCTGCTCGGTGACGACGCGCGCGCGAACGCGCTCCTCGGCGCCATCGTCAACCCGGACGTGAAGGCGCGTCTGGAGGCCGCTGCCGGTCTCGGTGAAGTCGCCCTGGCGTCAAGGGAGATCAGCAACCCGGAGTTCCCGAACGCGGTCGTGCGCACACCCGTGATCGTGAAGCTGGACGGCGCCAAGCCGGACGACGAGGCCGCCTACATGAGCGAGTGCTTCGGCCCGGTCTCCTTCGCGGTCGCGGTCGACTCGGCGGCGGACGGCGCGGAGCTGCTGCGGCGCACCATCCGTGAGAAGGGCGCGATGACGGTCGGGGCGTACACGACCGACGAGGAGGTCGAGCAGGCGGTCCAGGAGGTCTGCCTGGAGGAGTCGGCCCAGCTGTCGCTGAACCTCACGGGCGGGGTGTACGTCAACCAGACGGCCGCGTTCTCCGACTTCCACGGGTCCGGTGGCAACCCGGCGGCCAACGCCGCCCTCACCGACGGGGCGTTCGTCGCCAACCGCTTCCGGGTGGTGGAAGTGCGCCGGGAGGCCTAGAAGGCAGCCGTCGCGCTCCAGTGGTACAGCGTCATCGCCACGCTCGTCGCCAAGTTGTAGCTGGAGACCTGGGGGCGCATCGGCAGGGACAGCAAGTGGTCGGTACGCGCGCGTAGTCCGGCGGACAGCCCGCTGCGCTCGGAGCCGAAGGCGAGGACGGCGTCGTCGGGGAGCTTGACGCCCCGGATGTCGTCGCCCTCCGGGTCGAGCGCGAACAGCGGGCCCGCCGGCAGCTCGTCGACGTCCAGTCGTTCCACGGCCGTCGCGAAGTGCAGTCCCGCGCCGCCGCGCACGACGGTGGGATGCCACGGGTCGAGCGTGCCCGTGGTGACCACGCCGGTCGCGCCGAAACCGGCGGCCAGGCGGATCACGGCGCCCGCGTTGCCGAGGTTGCGCGGGTTGTCGAGGACCACGACGGGCGCGGTGCGCGGGGTGTGCGCCAGCTTCTCGAGGTTGTCCGTGCGAGGCGGCCGTACGGCCAGGGCGGCCACGGCGGTGGGATGCGGGCGCGGGACCAGGCTCCGGTACGTCGCCTCCGGCACCTCGCTGAGGAGTGCGGCCAGCGTGTCCCGTACGTCGGGGGCCAGCTCGTCGGCGAGGGCGAGCGCCGCCCGCCGGTCGGCGGTGACCGCCACCGGGACCTCGGCTGCGAAGCGCACGGCGTGCTTCAGGGCGTGGAAGCCGTCGAGCAGCACACAGGTGTCTGCGAGGCGGTGCCAAGCACTCACGGGGTCGGTCATGGCGTGCAGCCTACGTGCGCATGTGCAGGGCGTTCACGCCGTGGAGCTCGCATGCGTGGGTTCGGGATTCTCGGGGGCGCGCGGCGCGGACGGCGCCGTACGGCCGCGGCGGGCGAGGACGCGCCCACGCGCGCGTGCCGCCCGGTCGCCGAGGCGGCGCAGCAGCGACGTCGGCAGGAAGACCGCGTCCGTCGCGATCATCGCCAGCGAGAAGAACGGCAGCCCGAGGACGACGGCGATCACGGCGTGCTCGGTCATCATGGCCGCCAGCAGGGCGTTCTTGACCCGCCGGTTGAACAGCGTGAACGGGAAGGCGACCTGCACGATGACGGTCCCGTAGGTCACGAGCATCACCATCGTGCCGCTGGAGGACAGCAGGTCGGCGAGCCCGGGCCAGGGTGAGAAGTAGTCCAGGTGGAGGGGGTAGTAGACCGCGGTGCCGTCCTGCCAGCGCGTGCCCTGGATCTTGTACCAGCCGGCCGTCGCGTAGATCAGACAGGCCTCGGCCATGATCACGAAGAGGGCGCCGTTGTGCACGATGTTGGCGATGACGTCCAGCAGGATCCGTGGCTGCGCGGTCCTCGCGCGGCGGCCGACGACCCACCACACGGCGTGCGCGAGCCACACGCCCCACAGGATCACCGGCACGGTCGGGCCGACACCGTCGAAGCGGCCGCCGGCGGTCGCCGCGACCAGCGCGAACCCGAGCACGCCCCACAGTGCGGGCCCGACTCGGTCCGAAACGCGCTCTCCACGCGCGCGTGCCTCGCGCGCGAGCCGTGCCCGCCGCGCGTCCAGCGACCAGACCTGGCCGCAGCGCGTGAACACGAGGTAGACGGACATCAGGTGCAGGACGTTGTCGCCGCCGTCGCCCATGAAGACGCTGCGGTTCTGCAGCGAGAGCACGCCGACCATGAACACCACGGACATCGCGCGCGTGCGCCAGCCGAGCAGCAGCAGGACGCTCGACAGGACGGCGAGCGCGTAGACGAACTCGAACCAGCCCGGTCCGTCGGACCACATCAGCGCCGTGAAGGCGCTGTTGGAGGCGATCAGCTGCTGGGCGAGGTCCCAGCTCCACGGGCTGGAGGGGCCGTAGAGCTCCTCGCGGTGGGCGAACTCGCGCAGCAGGAACAGCAGCCACGTCGCGCTGAAGCCGATGCGGACCACAGCGGTCTGGTACGGGCCGAGCGCCGCCTCGGTGATGCGGGCGATGCCGGCGGACACCGACAGCGTGAAGCGGTTCACTCGGCGCCTCCGTCGGTGTCCGAGGCCGCGACCGGCCACCAGGGCAGCACGCGGTACACCGGCTGGTCCGAGATCTTCTCCTGGCTCCACTTCGGCGGGGTCACATTGGTGGTACGGGAACGGACCTGGACCCTGTCGATGACGCCGCCCTTTCCGGCCGCGTCCTCGCGGTCCAGGCGCAGCACCACGATGCGCCGTATGTACGCCTCGGACAGGGCGCCGCGCAGCCCGGTCGGGCGGTTGTTGCCGTCGTGCGTGGCAATGAGGAAGTCCCAGGCCCGGCGCAGTTCGTTCTGCTCGGTGTGGCTGGGCAGCAGATTGCCGTCGATGGCCCGGCCGTCCTCGGCGGACAGGTCGTACCAGCCGGTGGTGCGCAGCCCGCCGTCCCCGGTCCGTATGTCGGCGCGGACCTGGACCGAGATGTTCTGCTGCAGCGGGTTCGGGGCGAACAGCTTCCAGTTCTGCTCGAACTCCGGGTAGATCCAGTCGTCGATCGCCTTGCCGTGCGCCTTGGTGACCGTGTTCGACGGCGCGACGTGCAGGAAGACCATGCCGACGTGCACGCAGACGACGACGGCGACGACGGCGAGCGCCAGCGCGGCACCGATCTGGTAGCGCAGGGAGAGGGCGGCCACACCGGCGCGGGGCTCGGGGAGCGGCCCGGGCGCACCGCTCGGCGCAGCCACATCGGCCGGCTCGGGCGCGCTGCCCGCATCGGGCGCACTGCCCGGCTCGTCCGGCCCCTGCCGGGCGTCCGAGTCTGTGCCGTACGCGTCCATTCCGCCCCGTCTCCCGGTCCCTCTTCCGGCCGCCCGGCCGCGGGGCACCGTACTGCCTGTGCACACCGCCGGCCCGCACTCGCACGGGAACGGTACTCAGGCCCGCCCGCGCCGCACAGCCCCTCTCGGAAGACCTCGCCGCGGCGCACGTGATCTCCCCCACTTGTCCACAGGGCACGTGCGCAGGTTATCCACAGCGGTTGACACCTTACGGCGCCCGTCTCACCATGGAATCGCACGAACCGAACGATCGGTCGGGAGCCAGCTCCGGGCAGAGTCCAGGTAGAGGGGGCCTCATGGCGACAGCAGCCGCGCACCAGACGTACGACACCGAGGAAGACACCACCGCCACCGGTGCGTACGAGCGTGCCTTCGACGCCGCCGTGGCGGCCGACGAGCGCATCGAGCCGCGCGACTGGATGCCCGACGCCTATCGCGCGACGCTGGTCCGCCAGATCGCGCAGCACGCCCACTCCGAGATCATCGGCATGCAGCCGGAGGCCAACTGGATCACGCGCGCGCCCTCGCTGCGCCGCAAGGCCATCCTGATGGCCAAGGTCCAGGACGAGGCGGGACACGGCCTCTACCTCTACAGCGCGGCCGAAACCCTCGGCACCGGCCGCGACGAGCTGCTCGACAAGCTCCACTCGGGCCGCCAGAAGTACTCCTCGATCTTCAACTACCCGACGCTGACCTGGGCGGACGTAGGCGCGATCGGCTGGCTGGTGGACGGCGCCGCGATCACCAACCAGGTCCCGCTGTGCCGCTGCTCCTACGGCCCGTACGCGCGCGCGATGATCCGCATCTGCAAGGAGGAGTCCTTCCACCAGCGCCAGGGGTACGAGCTGCTGCTGGCCCTCGGCCGCGGCACCCCCGAGCAGCACGCGATGGCGCAGGACGCGGTGAACCGCTGGTGGTGGCCGTCCCTGATGATGTTCGGCCCGCCCGACGACGAGTCCGCGCACTCGGCGCAGTCGATGGCGTGGAAGATCAAGCGGCACTCGAACGACGAGCTGCGCCAGCGCTTCGTCGACATCTGCGTCCCCCAGGCCGAGTCACTGGGCCTGACCCTGCCCGACCCGGGCCTGAAGTGGAACGAGGAGCGGGGTCACTACGACTTCGGCGCGATCGACTGGACGGAGTTCCGGGAGGTCCTCAAGGGCAACGGCCCGTGCAACGAACAGCGGATCACCCAGCGCAGGCGGGCCCATGAAGAGGGCGCCTGGGTACGGGAGTCGGCCGCGGCCTACGCGGCCAAGCACACCGGCGAGACAGGAGCGACCCGAGCATGACGAACACCGACTGGCCCCTGTGGGAGGTCTTCGTGCGCTCGCGCCGCGGCCTCTCGCACACCCACGCCGGCAGCCTGCACGCGCCGGACGCGGAGTTCGCCCTGCGCAACGCCCGCGACCTGTACACCCGGCGCGGCGAAGGCGTCTCGATCTGGGTCGTCCCCTCGTCCGCGGTCACGGCGTCCTCGCCGGACGAGAAGGACCCGTTCTTCGAGCCGTCCGCCGACAAGCCGTACCGGCATCCGACGTTCTACGAGATCCCGGAAGGGGTGAAGCACCTGTGACCGTCGACGTGACCGCGAACGCCGCCGCCCTCGCCCTGGGCGACGACGCCCTGGTGCTCTCGCACCGCCTGGGTGAGTGGGCGGGCCACGCGCCCGTCCTGGAGGAGGAGGTCGCCCTCGCCAACATCGCGCTGGACCTGCTGGGCCAGGCCCGGGTGCTGCTGTCGATGGCCGGCGACGAGGACGAGCTCGCGTATCTGCGCGAGGAGCGCGCCTTCCGCAACCTCCAGCTGGTGGAACAACCGAACGGCGACTTCGCCCACACCATCGCCCGCCAGCTCTACTTCTCCACCTATCAGCACCTGCTGTATGCCGAACTGGCCGCCGGGGACGGCCCGTTCGCCGGTCTCGCCGCGAAGGCCGTCAAGGAGGTCGCCTACCACCGCGACCACGCCGAGCAGTGGACCCTGCGCCTCGGCGACGGCACGGAGGTCGGCCACGAGCGGATGCAGCGCGCATGCACGGCGCTGTGGCGGTTCACCGGCGAGATGTTCCAGCCGGTGGACGGGCTGGACGTCGACGGGTTCGGGATGGAGACGGTATGGCTCGAGTCCGTCACTGACGTACTGCGCAGGGCGACCCTGACCGTCCCCGAGGGGCCGCGGACCGGCGCGTGGACGGCAGGCGCGGGCCGCCAGGGCGTGCACACCGAGCCCTTCGGGCGGATGCTCGCCGAGATGCAGCATCTGCACCGCAGTCACCCGGGGGCGTCATGGTGACGACCACCGCCGTGGAGGCGGAACTCCTCGAGATCGCCGGCTCGGTGCCCGACCCCGAACTGCCGGTGCTCACCCTCCAGGAGCTGGGCGTGCTGCGCGCGGTGCATCTGCGCGGCGCCGACTCGGTCGAGGTCGAGCTGACCCCGACGTACACCGGCTGCCCGGCCGTCGAGGCAATGTCCCTGGACATAGAGCGGGTGCTGCACGCGCACGGCATGCGCGAGGTGACCGTCCGCAAGGTGCTGCTGCCCGCCTGGTCGACCGACGACATCACGGCCGAAGGGCGTCGCAAACTCAGGGAGTTCGGCATCGCACCGCCACGCACGACAGAGCATGACTCCGGCCCCGTGGCCCTGGAGCTTGGGCGTACCCGCACGCTCGCCGACGAAGGCGCCCCCGAGCCCGACCCGATCCGCTGCCCGCACTGCGGCAGCACCGACACCGAACTGCTCAGCCGCTTCTCCTCCACCGCGTGCAAGGCACTGCGGCGCTGTCTCGCCTGCCGTGAACCCTTCGACCACTTCAAGGAGCTGTGATGGCCCGCTTCCACGCGCTCCCGGTGGCGGCGGTCGACCGGCTCACCGACGACTCCGTGGCCCTCACCTTCACCGTGCCCCCGGAGCTCCGCGAGGACTACCGGCACGCGGCGGGCCAGCACCTGGCCCTGAGGCGCCTGGTCGACGGGCAGGAGATACGGCGCACCTACTCGATCTGCTCCCCGGCACCCGCCGCCGACGGCGAGGGTCCGCGCACCCTTCGGGTCGGGGTGCGGCTGGTCGACGGCGGTGCCTTCTCGACGTACGCGCTGAAGGAGATCAACGTCGGCGACGAGCTGGAGGTGATGATCCCGGCCGGCCGCTTCACCCTCGACCCGGCGCCCGGCCTCTATGCCGCGATCGTCGGCGGCAGCGGCATCACCCCGGTGCTGTCGATCGTCTCGACGCTGCTGGCGCGCGAGCCGGAGGCCCGGTTCTGCCTGATACGCAGCGACCGTACGGCGGCCTCGACGATGTTCCTGGACGAGGTCGCCGACCTGAAGGACCGCCATCCGCAGCGGTTCCAGCTGGTGACAGTGCTGTCCCGGGAGGAGCAGCAGGCAGGACTGCCGTCCGGGCGGCTCGACCAGGAGCGGCTGACCGGGCTGCTTCCCGCGCTGCTGCCGATGGAGCAGGTGGCGGGCTGGTTCCTGTGCGGGCCCTACGGGCTGGTGCAGGGGGCCGAGCGGACCCTGCGCGGACTCGGCGTCGCCCGCACCCGCATCCACGAGGAGATCTTCCACGTGGACGCCGCCGCCCCCACAGTCACCGTGACCGCCCCCGCGCACAGCACGGTCACCGCCCGGCTCGACGGCCGCGGCGGCACCTGGCCCGTGCAGGACGGCGAGTCCCTGCTGGAGACGGTCCTGCGCAACCGGCCCGACGCGCCCTACGCCTGCAAGGGCGGAGTGTGCGGGACGTGCCGGGCCTTCCTGGTCGGCGGCGAGGTCCGCATGAACCGCAACTTCGCACTGGAGCCGGAGGAGACGGAGGCCGGTTATGTGCTGGCGTGCCAGTCGCATCCGGTGACGGAGAAGGTGGAGCTGGACTTCGACCGGTGAACCCACGGCAGCTGTTCGGGAGTTGGCGGACCGTTCCCTTCTTCTAGAACCTGTTCTATCTTGACGGTCCGTCAGATCAGCGGACCCTCCGGAGGGACAGGACCGTGGACTTCACCTTCACCGAGGAGCAGCAGGCGGCGGCCGAGGCGGCACAGGGGGTGTTCGCCGGGGTCGAGCCGGACGCGGTGCCCAGTCCCTCTCTCGTCCCTGGCGCCGTCGCCGACGACTTCGACCGCGTGCTGTGGGCGAGGCTCGCCGAGGCGGACCTGCTGAGCCTGCTGCTGGATGTGCGCCACGGCGGGGCGGGGCTGGACGCCATCGCGCTGTGCCTGGTGCTGCGGGAGTCGGCCAAGGTACTGGCACGGGTGCCGCTGCTGGAGAGCAGCGCGGCCGCGGCGGCCGTACAGGCATACGGCGGCGAGGAGTTGAAGGCGGCGCTGCTCGCCCGCGCGGGCCGGGGCGAGACGGTGCTGACGGTCGCCGCGAACGGCCGCACCGGTCACGACCCGGCCGAACTCGCCGTGACCGCACGGCAGGAGGGCAACGAGTGGATCCTGGACGGGGTGCAGACGGCCGTGCCGTGGGCGCACATCGCCGACTTCGTCCTCGTACCGGCCCACACGACCACCGACCGCACGCTCCTCGCCGTGATCCCCCGGGTCCACGAAGGGGTCGGTCTGGCCGAGCAGATCTCCACCACCGGCGAACGACTGGGCGAACTGCGTCTGGAGTCCGCGCGAATCGCGGCCCGCGACGTCATCGATGCCGAGGGCGCGTGGGAGTGGCTGCGCGAACTGCTGGCGACCGGGACGTGTGCGCTGGCGCTCGGTCTGGGTGAGCGGGTCCTCGCGATGACCAGTGAATACACCGGCAAGCGGGAGCAGTTCGGCTTCCCGGTCGCCACCTTCCAGGCCGTCGCCGTACAGGCCGCCGACCGGTACATCGACCTGCGCGCGATGGAGGCCACCCTGTGGCAGGCCGCGTGGCGGATCGCCTCGGGTGCGTCCGGCGCGCTGCCCGCCTCCGGAGACGTCGCCGTCGCCAAGATCTGGGCGTCGGAGGGCGTACGACGGGTCGTGCAGACGGCACAGCATCTGCACGGCGGATTCGGGGCGGACGTCGAATACCCGCTGCACCGGTACCACGCCTGGGCCAAGCACCTGGAGCTGCAGCTCGGCCCGGCAGCGGCGCACGAGGAGACCCTGGGCGACCTGCTGGCGGCGCACCCACTGGGCTGACCGCCCCCGACCAGGTCGTACCCCCGGCCCCAGGTCCTACAGGACGAACCCGGGCCGGCCCTCGTCCGTGACGACGGACCGGCCCGCGGCGGCCCACACCTGCATGCCGCCGTCGACGTTCACGGCGTCGATGCCCTGCTGGACGAGGTACATCGCGACCTGCGCCGAGCGGCCGCCGGAGCGGCAGATCACGTTGACACGGCCGTCCTGCGGCGCGGCTTCGGTCAGCTCGCCGTAGCGGGCCACGAACTCACTGATGGGGATGTGCAGCGCCCCTTCGGCGTGACCCGCCTGCCACTCGTCGTCCTCGCGGACGTCCAGCAGGAAGTCGCCGTCCTTGAGGTCCCCGACCTCGACCGTGGGCACACCAGCTCCGAAATGCATGCCCGAGACGCTACCCGACGCGGGCGGGCCGCGAACGGGCCGCCCGAACGGCGCCCACTGCACCGCCGTCCGCCACCGGCAGCCCCGGCCCGGCCCGGCTAGCCGAGCAGCTCGGCGAGATCCGCCTCGCGCTGGGCGACATCGGCCAGCAGCTTCTCGGCGATCTCCTCCAGGAGCCGGTCGGGATCGTCGGGCGCCAGCCGCAGCATCGCGCCGATCGCGCTCTCCTCCAGGTCCTTGGCGACCAGGGTGAGCAGCTCCTTGCGCTGGGCGAGCCATTCGAGGCGGGCGTAGAGCTCCTCGCTGCGGCTCGGACCGCGCTCGGCCGGAGCCGGGCCCTTGGCCCACTCCTCGGCCAGTTCCTGCAGCAGGGTCTCGTCGCCGCGGGCGTAGGCGGCGTTGACGCGGGTGATGAACTCCTCGCGCCGTGCCCGCTCGGTGTCGTCCTGCGCCAGGTCGGGGTGGGCCTTGCGGGCGAGTTCGCGGTAGAGCTTGCGGGCCTCGTCGCTGGGGCGCACCCGCTGCGGGGGCCGCACGGGCTGGTCGGTGAGCATCGCCACGGCCTCCGGGAAGAGCCCCTCCCCGTCCATCCAGCCGTGGAACAGCTCCTCGACGCCTGGCATCGGCATGACCCGGGCGCGCGCCTCGTCCGCCTTGCGCCGGTCCTCGGGGTCGCCGGTACGGGCGGCCCGGGCCTCGGCGATCTGCGCGTCCAGCTCGTCGAGGCGGGCGTACATCGGGCCGAGCTTCTGGTGGTGCAGCCGGGAGAAGTTCTCGACCTCCACGCGGAAGGTCTCGACGGCGATCTCGTACTCGATCAGCGCCTGCTCGGCGGCGCGCACGGCCCGCTCCAGCCGCTCCTCGGGGCGCGGCGCACCGTCCTCGGGCGTCGCCTGCGGCTCGCCGGCGACACCACCCTGCTCAGCTTCCGGGCTCGTCACCCGACCAGCGTAGGCCACGCCCGGGGCGGCCACTCCGGCACACGGCCACCGCCTTCGGAGGGATCCCCCGAACCCCTCCTGTTCTCGCGTCCTCCGTCAAACCCCCATCTCCGCCGCAACCCTCCCCGCCCGCACCCCCGCCACAAGATCGGCGTGGTCCGCCTCCGTGCGGTCGGCGTATGCGACGGCGAAGTCGGCGATCGCCTCGTCGAGTTCCTCGTTCTTGCCGCAGTACCCGGCGACCAGGCGCGGGTCGGCGCTGTGGGAGTGGGCGCGGGCCAGGAGGGCGCCGGTCATGCGGCCGTAGTCGTCTATCTGGTCGGCGGCCAGGGCCGCGGGGTCGACGCTGCCCTTGCGGTTGCGGAACTGCCGTACCTGGAAGGGCCGTCCGTCCACCGAGGTCCAGCCCAGCAGGATGTCGCTGACGACCTGCATGCGCTTTTGCCCGAGGACCACCCGACGCCCTTCGTGCTCCACCTCGGGCGCCTCGAAACCGGCGGTCACCAGGTGCGGCACCAGCGCGGAGGGGCGGGCCTCCTTCACCTGCAGCACCAGCGGTTCGCCCCGGTGGTCCAGGAGCAGCACCACGTACGACCGCGCGCCCACGCTGCCCGTGCCGACGACCCGGAACGCCACGTCGTGCACCGCGTGCCGGGCCAGCAGCGGGAGCCGGTCCTCGGAGAGCGTCGTCACGTACTGCTCGAGGGCCGCCGCCACCGCCGCGGCCTCCGCGTCCGGCACCCGCCGCAGCACCGGCAGCGCCTCGATGAAGCGCCGCCCGCCGTCCTCGGTCTGCTCCGTCGACTTGGCCGCGAACCGCCCGCTGGTGTTGGCCCGTGCCTTCTCGGAGACCCGCTCCAGCGTGCCGAGCAGGTCATGGGCGTCGGTGTGGGAGACGAGTTCCTCGTCCGCGATGGCGTTCCACGCGTCCAGCACCGGCAGCTTCGCGAGCAGCCGCATGGTGCGGCGGTAGGCACCGGTCGCGTCGTAGGCGGCCTTGCGGCAGCGGTCCTCGTCCGCACCCGCCTCCCGGCCCGCGAGCACGAGCGAGGCGGCGAGCCGCTTGAGGTCCCACTCCCACGGGCCGTGGACCGTCTCGTCGAAGTCGTTCAGGTCGATGACCAGGTCTCCGCGCGCGTCCCCGTACAGCCCGAAGTTCGCCGCATGGGCGTCACCGCAGATCTGCGCGCCGATCCGGGTCATGGGTGTGCGGGCGAGGTCGTAGGCCATGAGGCCGGCCGAGCCGCGCAGGAAGGCGAAGGGCGTGGCCGCCATCCGGCCCACCCGGATCGGGGTGAGCTCGGCGATCCGGCCGCGGTTGGACTCCTCCACGGCGCTGACCGCATGGGGCCGGGAGTCGTCGAGGTCGAGCGCGGAGTGCGCACTGCGCGGGACGACCTTGCGCAGCGCCTTGCCCTCGTCCCTGGGCGACCCCTCCACGGGCCACTCGGCGAACCCACGCACCCGGGGCAACCGGCGCAGGCCCGCCCCCACCACGTCTTCAGTCACAGCGACCGCCTCCACCGCACGCCCGAAAACGCACGCCCACGAACATCAACTCGTGGAGACCGTACAGCCGGTGGCCGAAACGCGTCAGACCTGTGGACAACTCCGTGCCTGTGGAAAACCCCGCCCGCCGAGCGCGGGACGGCCGCGTGTGATTGTCCTCACCAGGTAATACGCCTCACACCGGCCCGGACAACGCGGAAGCCCCCAGGTCCGAGACCTGGGGGCTTCCGGCTGGTGCGCGAGGGGGGAGTTGAACCCCCACGCCCTTGCGGGCACTGGAACCTGAATCCAGCGCGTCTGCCTATTCCGCCACCCGCGCATTGGGTGTGTCCTCAGGCCTTTCGCCCCTTGGGGTTGGCGCCTTCCGACACGCAGAACATTAGCACGCTGGCAGGGGTGGGTTCACATCCCTTATCGGCGGGCAGCCGCTCACCAGCACGGTCTTCCGATCCGGCCGGCCGTCGGCCAACCCTCGGCGCCGCCTGCTCCGTATCAACACGTGCCGGTTCACGTATCAACCTCGTACCGGTCCTGCCCGTCTCCCCAGGAGCCGGGCAGGGTCCACAGTCAGGTGCGGGACACTGGTCTGCGGCCGCCTCTACGATCCTGGGCAGAAGGAGTTCGAGGGACGAGTTCGAAGGGGAGCTTCGGAGGGAACCTCCGGAGGGAACTTCGACAGGCGTCGACACCCGTCGACGGGGCCGACAGGGGGAACCAGCCGATTCAACGGCGCGTGGATACGATCAGTAAGCAGTACCAGGCACGACACAGTGGCAACGACGGAGGAGGTGCCCCATGGGAGTCCTGAAGAAGTTCGAGCAGCGCCTCGAAGGTCTGGTCAACGGCACCTTCGCCAAGGTGTTCAAGTCCGAGGTCCAGCCCGTAGAGATCGCCGGCGCGCTCCAGCGGGAGTGCGACAACAACGCGACGATCTGGAACCGCGACCGGACCGTCGTACCCAATGACTTCATCGTGGAGCTGAGCGCGCCGGACTTCGAGCGCCTCAGCCCCTACTCCGGGCAACTCGGCGACGAGCTCGCCGGCATGGTGCGCGACTACGCGAAGCAGCAGCGCTACACCTTCATGGGACCCATCAAGGTGCACCTCGAGAAGGCGGACGACCTCGACACCGGTCTGTACCGGGTGCGCAGCCGTACGCTCGCCTCCTCCACCAACCAGCAGGCTCCCGGGTCCGCCGCCCCGGCGGCGCCCCCGGCCGCGGGACGGCCCGGCGGCTACGGGTATCCGCCCGCCGCCGCCCCCGCGGGCGCCCCGCCCATGCCGGCCGCACCGCCGCCCGGAGGCCGCGGCGGCTCCGCGCCCTATCTCCAGTCGGCCCCGGCTGCCCCGGCGGCCGGCGGACGTACCCGCTACTGGGTCGAGATCAACGGCGCCCGCCATCAGATCTCCCGCCCGACGTTGGTGATGGGCCGCAGCACCGAAGCCGACGTGCGGATCGACGACCCCGGCGTCTCGCGCCGGCACTGTGAGATCCGGACCGGAACGCCCTCGACGATCCAGGATCTCGGGTCCACCAACGGCATCGTGGTGGACGGGCAGCACACCACCCGCGCTACGCTCCGCGACGGCTCGCGGATCGTCGTGGGCAGCACCACCATCATTTACCGGCAAGCCGAAGGGTGAAGCGGGGGCAATGTCAGAGCTGACCCTCACGGTCATGCGGCTGGGTTTCCTGGCCGTACTGTGGCTGTTCGTGATCGTGGCCGTGCAGGTCATCCGCAGCGACCTGTTCGGTACGCGCGTCACCCAGCGCGGGTCGCGCAGGGAGGCCGGGCGCCAGCAGCAGCCCGCCCGCCAGCAGGCCGCGCCGCCGCAGCAGCGCCAGCAGGGCGGTGGCCGCCAGCGCCGCAACGCCCCCACCAAGCTGGTCGTGTCCGAGGGCACCCTCACCGGCACCACCGTCGCGCTCCAGGGCCAGACGATCACCCTGGGCCGGGCGCACGACAGCACGATCGTGCTGGACGACGACTACGCCTCCAGCCGCCATGCCAGGATCTACCCGGACCGCGACGGCAACTGGATCGTCGAGGACCTGGGCTCCACCAACGGCACGTACCTCGACCGGAGCCGGCTGACGACCGCCACGCCGATTCCGCTGGGCGCGCCGATCCGCATCGGCAAGACAGTCATCGAGCTGCGGAAGTAGTACGACAATGAGCGAGCGGAGCGAGCACGCAGCGGTGGCCCCCACAACGGGCCCCGGCGCGCTCCCGACCGGAGGGTGGGCACCGTGCGGATGTACCCGGAGCCGACGGGCGAGGTGCGCATGAGTCTGTCACTGCGCTTCGCCGCCGGATCGCACAAAGGCATGATCCGGGAGGGCAACGAGGACTCCGGATACGCCGGTCCGCGCCTGCTCGCGATCGCCGACGGCATGGGCGGCGCCGCCGCCGGCGAGGTCGCCTCCTCCGAGGCCATCTCGACCATCGTCGCCCTCGACGACGACGTGCCGGGCTCAGACATCCTCACCTCCCTCGGCACCGCCGTGCAGCGCGCCAACGACCAGCTGCGCGCCATGGTCGAGGAGGACCCACAGCTCGAAGGCATGGGCACCACGCTCACCGCCCTGCTGTGGACCGGCCAGCGCCTCGGTCTCGTCCATGTCGGCGACTCCCGCGCGTACCTGCTCCGCGACGGCGTCCTCACCCAGATCACGCAGGACCACACCTGGGTGCAGCGCCTGGTCGACGAGGGCCGTATCACCGAAGAGGAAGCCACCACCCACCCGCAGCGCTCCCTGCTGATGCGCGCGCTGGGCAGCGGCGAGCACGTCGAGCCCGACCTCTCCATCCGCGAGGTCCGCGCCGGCGACCGCTACCTGATCTGCTCCGACGGCCTGTCCGGCGTCGTCTCGCACCAGACGCTCGAGGACACCCTCGCCAGCTACCAGGGCCCCCAGGAGACCGTGCAGGAGCTGATCCAGCTCGCGCTGCGCGGCGGCGGCCCCGACAACATCACGGTCATCGTCGCCGACGTACTGGACCTGGACACCGGAGACACCCTCGCCGGGCAGCTCTCCGACACGCCGGTCGTGGTCGGCGCCGTCGCCGAGAACCAGCACCAGCTGCACGACAACGGCATCATGCAGACCCCGGCGGGCCGTGCCTCAGGACTCGGCCGCCAGGGCCACGGGCAGGGCGGGGGCGGCGAGTTCGGCCCGCCCGGCTCCGGCGACACCACCGGCTACATCCCGGCGGGCAGCTTCGGCGACTACACCGACGACGACTTCGTCAAACCCCGCAAGGGCCGCAAGTGGGCCAAGAGATCCTTCTACATCGTGCTCGCCCTCGCCGTCGTGGGCGGCGGCCTCTACGGCGGCTGGCGCTGGACACAGACCCAGTACTACGTCGGCACCAACAACGAGCACGTCGCGCTGTACCGGGGCATCAGCCAGGACCTGGCCTGGGTCTCGCTGTCCAAGGTGGAGAAGGATCACCCCGAGATCGAACTCAAGTACCTGCCGCCCTACCAGCAGAAGCAGGTCAAGAACACGATCGCCGAGGGCGGACTCAAGGACGCCCAGTCGAAGATCGACGAGCTCGCCGTCCAGGCCTCCGCATGCCAGAAGGAGTCGGAGCGTCAGCAGGCCGAGAGCGAGAAGAACTCGAAGACCGGCACGGGCCAGGCGGGCGGCACCACGGGAACCAGTAAGACCTCCCTCACGTCCAAGGCATCACCCAGCCCCTCGACCTCCCCGACCCCGTCCACATCAGCGACCGCTCCCACCCCCAGCCCCGGCCCCACCCTCTCGGAGGATGAGCAGAAGGTCGTCTCGCTGTGCGGTAAGCAGTAGGCAAGCCGTGAGAGGCCCCGTCACACGATGAGCAGTACTACCAACACACCGACGCACCATACGTCCACGATCGGCGCGATCGGCGCACCGAGCCGGCGCAACACCGAGCTCGCGCTCCTGCTGTTCGCCGTCGTCATCCCGGTCTTCGCCTACGCCAACGTGGGCCTGGCCATCGACGACAAGGTGCCGGCCGGACTGCTGAGCTACGGCCTGGGACTCGGCCTGCTCGCGGGCGTCGGCCATCTCGCCGTACGGAAGTTCGCCCCGTACGCCGACCCGCTGCTGCTGCCCCTGGCCACGCTCCTCAACGGACTCGGACTCGTCGTCATCTGGCGGCTCGACCAGTCCAAGCTGCTGCAGTCGCTGCCCAACTACTTCACGGCCGCGCCCCGCCAGCTGCTGTACACCGGTCTGGGCATCGCCCTGTTCGTCGTCGTGCTGATCTTCCTCAAGGACCACCGCGTCCTGCAGCGCTACACGTACATCTCCATGTTCGGCGCCCTGGTGCTGCTCATCCTGCCGCTGGTCCCGGGCCTCGGCGCCAACATCTACGGCGCCAAGATCTGGATCCGCGTCCCGGGCCTCGGCTCCCTGCAGCCCGGTGAGTTCGCGAAGATCGCCCTCGCGATCTTCTTCGCCGGCTACCTGATGGTGAAGCGCGACGCCCTGGCCCTCGCCAGCCGCCGCTTCATGGGCCTGTACCTGCCGCGCGGCCGCGACCTCGGACCGATCCTGGTCGTCTGGCTGATGTCGATCCTCATCCTGGTCTTCGAGACCGACCTCGGCACCTCGCTGCTGTTCTTCGGAATGTTCGTCATCATGCTGTACGTCGCCACCGAGCGGACCAGCTGGATCGTCTTCGGTCTGCTGATGTCCGCGGCCGGCGCGGTCGGCGTGGCCAGCTTCGAACCGCACGTCCAGCAGCGTGTCCAGGCCTGGCTCGACCCGATGAAGGAGTACACGCTCAGCCAGAAGGGCGTCGTCGGCCACTCCGAGCAGTCGATGCAGGCGCTGTGGGCCTTCGGCTCCGGCGGCACCCTCGGCACCGGCCTCGGCCAGGGCCACTCCGACCTCATCCGGTTCGCCGCCAACTCCGACTTCATCCTCGCCACCTTCGGCGAGGAGCTCGGCCTGGCCGGCATCATGGCGATCCTGCTGATCTACGGCCTGAT
Organism: Streptomyces sp. NPDC047043; assembly: GCF_040644055.1. NCBI lineage: Bacteria > Bacillati > Actinomycetota > Actinomycetes > Kitasatosporales > Streptomycetaceae > Streptomyces > Streptomyces sp. NPDC047043. Next base: position 90,000 of record NZ_JBEYVO010000019.1, on the reverse strand, counting down.
CGTGGAGCGCGGCGTCCGCACCGCCCTCGCCGCCCGCGACCCGTTCGGCAAGCTGCTCGCCGTCGGCCTGTCCGGCGCCTTCGCCCTCCAGGTCTTCGTCGTCGCCGGCGGTGTCATGGGCCTCATCCCGCTGACCGGTATGACCATGCCGTTCATGGCCTACGGCGGTTCATCGGTGCTGGCCAACTGGGCACTGATCGGCATCCTCATCAGAATCAGCGACACCGCACGCCGCCCGGCGCCAGCTCCCGCCAGCAACCCCGACGCCGAGATGACCCAGGTGGTCCGCCCGTCATGAACAAGCCCCTGCGCCGGATCGCGATCTTCTGCGGCCTCCTGGTCCTCACCCTGCTCATCCGCGACAACTGGCTCCAGTACCTCAAGGCCGACAGCCTCAAGGACGACCCGAAGAACCGCCGCGTCACCATCGCCCGCTACTCCACCCCGCGCGGCGACATCATCGTCGACGGCGACCCCATCACCGGGTCCACCACGACCAGCACCAGCGGCCTGAACGACCTCAAGTACAAGCGCACTTACAAGAACGGCCCCATGTGGGCGCCGGTCACCGGATACGCCTCCCAGGCCTTCGGCGCAAACCAGCTGGAGTCCGTCGAGGACGGCATCCTCTCCGGCACCGACGACCGGCTCTTCTTCCGCAACACCCTCGACATGATCACGGGCAAGGAGAAGGCCGGCGGCAACGTCGTCACCACCCTCAACGCCGCCGCGCAGAAGGCCGCGTACAACGGCCTGAAGGCCCAGGGCGGCAAGGGCGCGGTCGCCGCGCTCGACCCGTCCACCGGCAAGATCCTGGCGCTGGCCTCCTACCCGTCGTACGACCCCTCGTCGTTCGCCGGGAACTCCACGTCGACTGACTCCAAGAACTGGACCAAGCTCCAGAAGAAGAACAACGCGGCCGACCCGATGCTCAACCGGGCGCTGCGCGAGACGTACCCGCCGGGCTCCACCTTCAAGGTGGTCACGGCCGCGGCCGCGCTGGAGAACGGGCTGTACACGTCCGCCGACGAGAACACCAAGTCGCCGCTGCCCTACATCATGAAGGGCACCACGACCGAGCTGAAGAACGAGGGCAACATCCCCTGCAAGAACGCGACGATGCGGATCGCGCTGCGTTACTCCTGCAACACCGTCTTCGGCAAGATCGGTTCCGACCTCGGCAACGACAAGATGCTCGCCGAGGCCAAGAAGTTCGGCTTCGACTCCGAGCAGTTCACGCCGGTCCGCTCCAGCTCCTCGGTCTTCTCCGAGAACATGAACTCCTCGCAGACCGCGCTGTCCTCGATCGGCCAGTTCAACACCGCCGCGACCCCGCTGCAGATGGCGATGGTCGCCTCCGCGGTCGCCAACGACGGCAAGCTGATGAAGCCGTACATGGTCGACAAGCTGCAGTCGTCGAACCTCGACACCATCGCGCAGACCGACCCGCAGGAGCTCAGCCAGCCCCTGTCCTCGAAGAACGCGCAGATCCTGCAGTCGATGATGGAGACGGTCGTCAAGGAGGGCACCGGCACCAAGGCCCAGATCAACGGCGTCACGGTCGGCGGCAAGACCGGTACCGCCCAGCACGGCGTGGAGAACAGCGAGAACCCGTACGCCTGGTTCATCTCCTACGCCAAGCTCAGCGACGACAGCTCGCCGGTCGCCGTGGCCGTGGTCATCGAGGACGACAACGCCAACCGTGACGACATCTCCGGCGGCGGCCTGGCCGCCCCGATCGCGAAGAGCGTGATGGAGGCGGTCATCAACTCCAAGAAGTGACCCCGCTCACGTCGCCTTCACATCGGTGCACGTTGCGATACCGGTCCTGTATCGGGTGACGCACTTGGCCAGGTCACACAAAGCTAGCCGGGTACGGTAGGCCCGGACGGCAGCCTCCGACCGCACACCCGTGCCGGTCGGGACCGACGGAGAGGGCTGGTAGGAAGCTATGGAAGAGCCGCGTCGCCTCGGCGGCCGGTACGAACTGGGCCAGGTGCTCGGTCGTGGTGGCATGGCGGAGGTCTACCTCGCGCATGACACCCGTCTCGGGCGCCAAGTGGCGGTGAAGACGCTGCGAGCGGACCTCGCGCGCGACCCGTCGTTCCAGGCCCGGTTCCGCCGGGAGGCCCAGTCGGCCGCCTCGCTCAACCATCCCGCGATCGTCGCGGTCTACGACACGGGCGAGGACTACATCGACGGGGTCTCGATCCCGTACATCGTGATGGAGTACGTCGACGGTTCCACGCTCCGCGAGCTGCTGCACTCCGGCCGCAAACTGCTGCCGGAGCGCACGCTGGAGATGACCATCGGGATCCTCCAGGCCCTGGAGTACTCGCACCGCAACGGCATCGTCCACCGCGACATCAAGCCGGCCAACGTCATGCTGACGCGCAACGGCCAGGTCAAGGTGATGGACTTCGGCATCGCCCGCGCCATGGGCGACTCCGGCATGACGATGACGCAGACGTCCGCGGTCATCGGAACCGCCCAGTACCTCTCCCCGGAGCAGGCCAAGGGCGAGCAGGTGGACGCCCGTTCCGACCTGTACTCCACCGGCTGCCTCCTCTACGAACTGCTGACGGTCCGTCCGCCCTTCGTGGGCGACTCCCCGGTCGCGGTCGCGTACCAGCACGTCCGCGAGGAGCCGCAGCCGCCGTCCGTCTTCGACCCCGAGATCACGCCGGAGATGGACGCCATCGTCCTCAAGGCACTGGTCAAGGACCCCAACTACCGCTACCAGTCCGCCGACGAGATGCGCGTCGACATCGAGGCCTGCCTCGACGGCCAGCCCGTCGCGGCCACCGCGGCCATGGGTTCCGTCGGCTACGGCGGATACCCCGACGACCAGCCGACCACGGCCCTGCGCGCCACGGACGCCGGCGCCACGTCGATGATGCCGCCGATGAGCCCGGACGAGGCGGGCTACGGCTACGACGACCGCGTGGACCGCCGCCGCCAGAAGAAGTCGAACACGTCGACGATCCTGCTGGTCGTGGCGGGCATCCTGGTGCTGGTCGGCGCGATCCTGATCGGCAAGTGGGCGTTCGGAGGCGGCGGGGGTGTCGGGAACGACACGGTGGCTGTGCCGAACCTCGTCAGCCAAAGCGAGAGCGACGCCAAGAAGCTGCTGACCAACAGCGACCTTGAGGTGGGGAAGATCACGCGACAGCCCTGCGACAACCAGACCAAGGGCAACGTCTGTTCTCAGGACCCCGGGAAGAACAGCGACGTCAAGAAGGGCTCCACCGTCAACTTCGTGGTGTCCACGGGAGCGCCGAAGGTCCAGGTGCCGAGCGTGATCGGCCTGAGCCTCGACGATGCCAAGGCGAAGCTCGAGGACGACGACCACCAGTTCAAGGTCGAGACAAAAACGCGTGAGTCGACGGAGAAGGCAAACACCGTCCTCGAACAGGACCCGATCGGTGGCAAGGAGAGGGAGAAGGGCGCGACGATCACCCTCACCATCGCCAAGGCCCCGGAGACGGTCGCGGTACCTGACGTCAGCGGCCAGAGCTGCGACGACGCCAAGTCCGCGCTGCAGGATGTCGGCCTGACCGGCAACTGCGTCAACACGCCCACCACCGACGACAACCAGGTCGACAAGGTCATCTCGACCAACCCGACCATCGGCACCTCGGTCAAGAAGAACACCGCGGTGCAGCTCAACGTCGGCCAGAAGCAGGAGCAGACGGCGGTCCCGAGCGTCGTCGGCCAGAGGGTCAAGGACGCCAAGAAGGCCCTGCAGCAGGCCGGCTTCAACAACATCCAGTTCGCCAACGGCAGCGACCAGAGCGACGACGCGATCGTGTTGCAGCAGGACCCGCAGGGCAACAGCCCCGTCGACGACCCCGGAAACACGACCGTCACCCTCACAACCGTGGGCAACGGCGGCAACAACGGCGGCAACAACGGCGGCACCAACTTCTTCGGTGGCGTCACCGGAACCGCGTACCGCACGGAGGACTGACAACGCCTCACACGCATCGCAGAGCCCCCGCGTCCTTCCGAGGAGGCGGGGGCTCTGTGATGTTCCAGGACCAGCTAGCCACTGAAACAAGCCAAGGTAGATCTTGTGTGTTGTCCTGCCCCACGGGCATCGGTACTTTCGACATTGACCGAATAAATGTTTGATTTCAGAACGGGGACGTTCCGCCGTGCAACTCCTTTCCAAGCGCACCGCCCGCGTGGCAAGCGTGGCTGCGCTCGCCTTCGGCGGTGTCATGTACGCGCCTGCCGCCCACGCGACCGCCAACGCAGCGTCCGACTACTGCACGGGCTACAAGCTCATCGCCAGCTACCCGGTGAAGACCAGCGGCGGCACCAGTTATGGCACCACCTACCTCTACTGGAAGGAGTCCTCGGGCTTCAACTGCGCCGTCGCCGTGAAGAACGCCGCGGGCGGTGCCGGCACCAAGGACTACATGTCGGTCGCCCTGACCGCGTGCAAGGAGACGAAGCCCAAGAGCACCTGCGAGGAGTCGGACGACATCTACAGCAGCTCCGAGGACGGGGACAACTACGCCAACTACGCGGGGTGGGTCCAGGTCCACACCGGCAAAGGCCACTGCGTGAAGCTCGACGCCGTGATCTGGAAGCACAACACCTTCGCCCAGTTCAGCTCAGGTGCCTTCCACTGCGACTGACGCCCCAAGGATGCAGTTCGGCAGCGACAAGAGCCCCGGCCCCCTGTTCACGCAGGGCGTCGGGGCTCTTGCATGTCACGAAGGATCCCCGACCGAACATCTGCTCCTCCATCGATCGTGTCTTCATATGTCACGACTCGTTGATCGGGTGGGGCGAGGTGTCGGAACTCTGCCCGGGCCGCACGGCCACACCACGTACGGAAGGGCAGAACAGTGATCAACGAATCAGCACTGCTGGAATCGAAGACCCTGCGCAACAGCGTCCTGGAGCGCACGGACGTACTCGACAGAGTCAAGGCGCTGTCACTGCTGCCGGACGGGATGCATGTGACTACGGCGATGGTGGCGGCGTACTTCGAGGTAGGGCTCGAAGCGGTCAAGTCACTGGTCAAAGATCACCGAGCCGAGTTGGAGACGAACGGCTACCGCCTGTTGACCAGCGAAGAACTGAGGTCCTTTAAGAACCTCAGTGGGATCCAGTCGCGCACACGGTCCCTCGCGCTCTTCTCCCGCCGAGCCGTCCTCAACATCGCCATGCTGCTCCGAGACAGCGAAGTCGCACGTCAGGTGCGTGTGTACCTCCTGGACATGGAGTACCTGGCACGCACACAGCGGTGACTGAGCTCCCGCAAGGAGCTCAGTCAGCGCAGTTCCTTCGGCAACGTCCGCTCACTGTCCACCTTCTCCACCCGCACCAACTCCCCCCACACCACATACCGATACCGAGACGTGTACACCGGCGTACAAGTCGTCAGCGTGATGTAGTGGCCGGCCTTTTTCTTTCCCGACTCCTTCGGGACCTGCGAGAGGACCTTCACGTTGAACTTCGAGGTCTCGTCGAGGATGTCGTAGACCTTGTAGACGTACCACTCGTCCTTCGTCTCGAAGACGATCGGATCGCCCTTCTTCAGCTTGTCGATGTTGTGGAACTTGGCGCCGTGGCCGTCCCGGTGCGCCGCGAGGGTGAAGTTGCCCTTCTTGCCGGACATGGGCAGCGTCGCCTTCACCGGGTCCGTGTAGTAGCCGGCGACACCGTCGTTCAGGACCTTCGTCGACGTGCCCTTCTCGACCAGGACCTCGCCGTTCTTCATGGCGGGCACATGCAGGAAGCCGATGCCGTTCTTGGTGTTCAGCGCGCCGGGGCCGGTGTCCTGGTGGGCCCAGTTGTCACGGACCTTGTCGGCTTCCTTGTCCGCCTTGCGGTCGGCGACGACGTTCGTCCACCACAGCGAGTACACGACGAACAGACCCAGCACCAGGCCCGCCGTGATGAGGAGTTCGCCGAAGACGCTCACCGCCATGGCGATACGGCCGGGACGCCGGCGGCGCACCGGTGGCGCCCCAGGAGCATCCGTGTCCGATTGAGTGTCGTCGGTGGTCGCTGCCACGTTCATCTGCCCCTACTCGACGAGCGCATCCGGCTTGCCCTTGCTGCGCGGCCGTTCCTCGACCATCTTGCCCCAGACGATCAAGCGGTACTTGCTGGTGAACTCCGGAGTACAGGTCGTCAGGGTGATGTACCGGCCCGGCTTGGTGAAACCCGACTGCGGCGGCACGGGACCGATCACGCTCGTGTTGCTCGGCGACGTCACCGGCAGCGTCGACGTCATCTTGTACACGTAGTACTTGTCCTGCGTCTCGACGACGACCTCGTCGCCCTTCTGAAGCCTGTTGATGTACCGGAACGGCTCGCCGTGCGTGTTGCGGTGCCCCGCGAGCGCGAAATTGCCGGTCTTCGCGCCGGGCATCGCCGTCTTCAGCTTGCCCTCGCTGTAGTGCCCGACCATGCCCTTGTCGAGCACCTTCTTGTTGCTGACGCCCTCGGCGATCGGCACAACCACATCCAGCTTGGGAATGTGGAGGATCGCGAAGCCCTGCCCCGGCTCGAACTCGCCCGGCGCACGCTTGCCGCTCGCCCAGTCGTCCTGAAGGGTGCTCGTCTCCTTGTCCGCCTGCGCATGCGCCCGCACGTTCGTCCACCACAGCTGGTAGGTCACGAACAGCAGCATCAGCACACCGGTGGTGATGAACACCTCACCGATCGCCCGGCTCGCGACGACGCCCGGACTGGCCTTACGGGCACGCGCCCGCCGCCGGGCCTCCACACGCGACAACGGCGCCTTGGAAGCCTCGGAGGCCGCCTCCTCGCCGCCCTCCGAGTCCGTACGAGAGCCAGGCCCCCCATGGCCCCCATGACGCCCATGACGGCGCTTGGCGGCCTTTCTGCGCGCCGCTCGGCCACCCGGAGTGGTTCCTGTGGCAGACGAGGCCGTTGAGGCGGTAGACGGCAATCTTGACCCGCTCGGCGGCTCCGGTATCCGCAGCGCCACCGTCTCCTCGTCGATGGGCGGCAAGTACGCCTCAACCACCTCCGCGGGCGCCACGTACCCCTCGTCGGCAGGAGCTGCATACCCCCCGTCGACGGGCACCGCGTACGCCTCGTCGCCGACCGGCACATACGCCCCGTGCTGCCCCGACGGATCCCCGCCCCACTCCTCGAACCCACCGGACGCACCGGAGCCCTCGAAAGAACCAGACGCCTCGTACGCACCGGACGCCCCGTACGGCTCCTGCCCGTACGAGGCGCCGGACTCGCGCTCGGGGCGCAGCGCGGTCACGCCGTGGCCCTGCCCACCACCGGGGCGAGCCCCGCAGACCTCGCCACGGCACCCTCGTAACCGCACTCCACCAGCCAGTTGGCCAGCATCCGGTGGCCGTGCTCCGTCAGCACCGACTCCGGGTGGAACTGCACACCCTCGACCGGGAGTTCACGATGCCGCAGGCCCATGATGATCCCGTCGTGCGTCCGCGCCGTGACCTCCAGCTCGGCCGGCACCGTCTCCGGCTCGGCGGCCAGCGAGTGGTAACGCGTCGCAGTGAACGGCGACGGCAGGCCAGCGAAGACACCCCTGCCCTCGTGCTCGACCAGCGAGGTCTTGCCGTGCAGCAACTCCGGCGCGCGATCCACCACACCGCCGTACGCCACCTGCATCGACTGCATGCCCAGACACACACCGAACACCGGCACACCCGTCGCGGCGCAGTGGCGCACCATCTCGATGCAGACGCCGGCCTCCTCGGGCGTACCCGGACCCGGCGACAGCAGCACACCGTCGAAGCCGTCCTGGGCATGCGAGGTCGACACCTCGTCGTTGCGCAGCACCTCGCACTCGGCACCCAGCTGGTACAGGTACTGCACCAGGTTGAAGACGAAGCTGTCGTAGTTGTCGACGACGAGAATCCGCGCACTCACTGGTTGTCCACCGTCACATCGTTGAAGGGCAGCAGCGGTTCGGCCCACGGGAACACGTACTGGAACAGGACGTAGACCACGACCAGGACCAGCAGGAGTGAGATCAGCGCCTTCACCCACACGTTTCCCGGCAGATGCCGCCAGATCCAGCCGTACATGCCGTCCCTTCCGTTCCACCACGGCACCGGACTCACGCCGTACCCGCACCAGACTAACGGCGCAGCGCCGCCGGTTTGCCTTCCTCCACAGGCTGTGTGCCGTCCAGGTGCGCCCACACGATGAGCCGATGACTGTGCCCCCACTCCGGATCACACGTGGTCAGCGTCAGATACCGGCCCTCACGCGTATACCCCGACTTACGTGGCACAGGGTCGATCACCTCAACGTCCGTCGGCACGGTTTTGTAGGGCCCTTTGTCGATCCGATACGTGAACCAAGTGGCCCCATCCGTCAACACCACCGCATCCCCCGGCCTCAGCTTCGGGAAGTCCACGAACGGATCCCCGTACGTACGCCGATGACCGGCGACCGAGAAGTTGCCCACCTGCCCGAGCTGCGCGGTGTTCGCGTAGTGCCCGAGCCCCTTCTTCAGGGTGTCCACGGCCGTGTCCTCGAGCACGGGCTTGTTCCACGTGAAACCAAGCCGCGGGATGTACATGATCGCGAACGGCTTGCCGGGTGCATAGGGCGCCGGCTTCTTCGGTACGGCGGAACTCCCGGCCGTCGACTTGGGCTGCGCCGTCTGCTTCGCCCACTGATCGTGCAGGACATCGATCTGATGGTCCATCGCACCGTCCGCCCGCACACCGGTCCAGAACAGCACGTAGACGACGAAGAGGCAGATCAGCGCACCGACCGTGATGCACAGCTCGCTGACGGTCCTCACGACAACGCGCACCGGCAGCTCCCGAACGGCTCAGATCACTCCACGGGCTGGGCGTAGTGCAGATCCACTGTGCCCGAGTAGCCGGGCAGAGTCACCGTCCCGTCCTCCGTCACTTTCCAGCCGAGGCCGTAGACATTCACGTACACCATGTAGTTCTGGATCGCCTTCGACGCCGACAGCGCCTGGTTCAGCTTGTCCGGGTCACCGACCGCCGTGATCTTGTACGGCGGCGAATAGACCCGGCCCTGAAGGATCAGGGTGTTGCCCACGCAGCGCACGGCACTGGTGGAGATCAGCCGCTGGTCCATGACCTTGATGCCCTTGGCACCGCCCTGCCACAGCGCGTTCACCACGGCCTGCAGATCCTGCTGGTGGATGACCAGGTAGTCCGGCTGCGGCTCGGGGTAGCCGGGGAGCTTGGCGGTGGCGTTCGGCGGAGCGTCGTTGAGCGTGACGGTGATCGCCTCGCCCTTCACCTTCTGCGTCCCCGCGCTCTTCTCCAGACCGGCGAGCTTCTCGTCCTCCGCCTTGGTACTGCCGTCGTCGCGCTCGGCGAGCGACTCGACGTCGCCACGCAGGGAAGCGTTGGACTCGTCCAGCTCCTTGTTCTTGCGGCTGCGCTCCTGGATGAGGTCGGAAAGCTTCAGCAAGGACGTGTCCGTGCGGATATTGGTGCCCTTGGCCGTATTGAAACTGGTGAAGAAAATGAGCCCCGCGAGGGCGAAGACGGCCACCGTGAGCACCCGCACCGGCCGGAAACGGCGCCCGGGGGCAGGACTGGATCCGGCCTGGGGGGAGTCGGCAGAATTGCTCAACGTACCCTTATCTCCTTCGGCGCCGCGGAAGCACTACGCTAACGGACGCCCGGGGGAGCGCTAAGAGTCCCCTTGTACGCTGCCCCGGAGCCAGCCACAGTTCCCTGCGCGGCCACGCAGCGCATCGACAGGAGAGACCCTCGTGCCGAAGTCACGTATCCGCAAGAAGGCCGACTACACGCCACCGCCCGCGAAGCAGGCGACCAGCATCAAGCTGAACAGCCGCGCCTGGGTCGCTCCCGTGATGCTGGCCATGTTCCTCATCGGGCTCGCCTGGATCGTCGTCTTCTATGTGACGGACGGTTCGCTGCCCATCGACAGCCTGGACAACTGGAACATCGTGGTCGGTTTCGGCTTCATCGCCGCCGGATTCGGTGTCTCCACGCAGTGGAAGTAAGGCCCGCATAAGAGCCTTGCCCAGGGCTATCCGCTGAGTTATCCACAGCCCGGAGAAATATCCACAACACCTGGGGATAAGCCGACGATCTGTGGATAACCAGTCGCCCATTGACGCCAGTACGACTGTCACACCCATCTTCGCAAGCCTGTTCGCCCCCTGCCTGACCTGCGGAAACACTGGTCGGTGACAGGGGGCACAGCTGTTCCCGCACATCATGCACAAGATTCGACACCCGCTGTGGACAACCGCGTACGTCAGGTGAGCTGAGCCGTCCTGAGCAGGGTCATCACCACCACGACGACCAGGACGAGCGCGCAGGTGCCGTACTGCACGAGGGCGCGGCGCTCGCGTGGGGCGTGGACCATGGCGTAGCCGGTGATGAGGCCGGCGACGAGGCCGCCGATGTGGGCCTGCCAGGCGATGTTGGCCCAGCCGAAGGTGAAGATGAGGTTGATCACCAGGAGGGCGATGATGGGCCGCATGTCGTAGTTGAGGCGGCGCATCAGGACCGCGGTGGCGCCGAAGAGGCCGAAGATGGCGCCGGAGGCGCCGAGCGAGGGCTGGTTCGGGGCGGCGAGGAGGTAGGTGAGTGCGCTGCCTGCGAGGCCCGAGACGAAGTAGAGGGCGGTGTAGCGGGCTCGGCCGAGGGCGGCTTCCAGGGGGCCGCCGAGCCACCACAGGCTGAGCATGTTGAAGATGATGTGGATCGGGCTGGCGTGCAGGAACATGGCGGTCAGCAGTCGGTACCACTGGCCTTCGGCGACTCCGTCGTAGGGCGGGAAGCCGTTGGTGGAGGCCTTGCCGAGCATTTCGAAGTGGTCGGTGAAGCTGTCGCCGACGGACACCTGGACCAGGTATGCGGCGATGCAGAGGCCGATGAGGATCTTGGTGACGAGCCGTGGGTCGCGCGCGACCGTGCCGCCGGCGATGGTGCGTGGCCGGGAGGCGGCGGGTGCGTGTCCGGTGCCGGAGTCGCCGCGGGCGCATTCGGGGCACTGGAAGCCGACGGAGGCGTTGACCATGCACTCCGGGCAGATCGGGCGCTCGCAGCGGGTGCAGCGGATGCCGGTCTCGCGGTCGGGGTGGCGGTAGCAGCCGGGCACGCTCTGGGCGTCCTGCGAGCTGCCTGCCGCGTGGTTCATGGCTGTCCCCTGGGTCGTCGTCCGGGTGCTCGGCACAAATGCACCGCCCCGCTCATCTTTACGGATGAGCGGGGCGTTTGGTTCCTGCCGTGCGGGAGACTCAGCCTTCGCGGGTCTCGACGACGACCGACTCGATGACGACGTCGTTGACGGGTCGGTCGGTGCGCGGGTTGGTCTGCGCGGTGGCGATGGCGTCGATCACCTTCTGGCTGGCGGCGTCGGTGACCTCGCCGAAGATGGTGTGCTTGCGGTTCAGCCACGTCGTGGGAGCGACGGTGATGAAGAACTGGGAGCCGTTGGTGCCCGGTCCGGCGTTGGCCATGGCGAGCAGGTAGGGCTTGTTGAAGGAGAGGTCGGGGTGGAACTCGTCCTCGAACTGGTAGCCGGGACCACCGGTGCCGTTGCCCAGGGGGTCTCCGCCCTGGATCATGAATCCGCTGATCACCCGGTGGAAGACCGTGCCGTCGTAGAGCTTGTCGGTGGTCTTCGCGCCCGTCTCGGGGTTGATCCACTCACGCTCGCCCGTGGCGAGTTCGACAAAGTTCCGGACCGTCTTGGGCGCGTGGTTCGGCAGGAGCCGGACTTCGATGTCGCCATTGTTGGTCTTCAGGGTGGCGTAAAGCTGCTCAGCCACGATCTGCCTTCCGTTGTCTTCCTGTGACCCCCCGATCCTCGCACGGTCCGCGCCGCGCGTCGCCCGGCGTCGGCTTCTGGGTGCGTTTGAGGGGGTGGGTGGGTGCAGAAATCCGGGCGAGTACGCCCGGGCCGGGGGCGCTCGGCGGCGATCCGTGGCATTGTCGACGACAAGCGCCCGTTGCCCCGTATTCATCCTCTATTGGACTCGATCGGCTCTTGATCGGCTCTTGTTCGGAGATCGTCTGGAGTCGGTGTGCATGACCCGGATGCCCGCCCTCACATGCCCCGGGGCCCGTTGACAGGCATGATCCGTAAAAGGGTGGAAAGTCGAATTACCGTACGCCACCGAGGAGGAGGAACCCGTGACCCGCATCGACAGCGTGCGCGCCGCGACCGGTTCGGCGAAGGACAGCGTGCTGCACGCCGCGGAAGTGGTGGCGCCCTACGCCGACACGGCCAAGGACAGGGCCGCGCACTACGCACACGAGGCACGCGTACGGCTTGCGCCGAAGGTGTCGCTGGCAGCCGATCAGGCTCGTGTCCAGTACGACGCCCATGTCGCGCCGCGCTTGGAGCAGGCCCTTACGCATGTGCCGCCGAAGGTCGACCAGGCCGCCCATGATGCTGCCGCCCGTACTCGTCTGGCTGCCCGGCAGGCGGCGGAGTATTCGCGGCCGAGGATTGAGCAGGCGGTGGCTGCGGCCGGGCCTGTGAGGGACGAGGCTGCTGCGCGTGGCGTTGCCGCATTGGCTGCGCTGCGTGGTCAGGTCTCGCCGAAGGAGATTCAGAAGCTGGCCCGCAGGCATGAGCGGCGGGCGAGGGCTGGTCGTGCCGCGAAGGTGCTGCTGGTGCTCGGTGCTCTGGCGGGTGGTGCTTTCGCTGCCTGGAAGTGGTGGGACAAGCAGGCCAACCCGGACTGGTTGGTCGAGCCGCCTGCGGCGACGGAGGTGCCCGAGTCGAGCCGGCTGACGTCGGTGGACGGCAGTGGTCAGTCTGTGCTGGATCCTGAGGTGCAGGCGAAGCAGGCTGAGGAGGAGGCCGCTCAGCGCGACGAGGGGCGGTGACGTCCGGTCGGTCGAACTGTGCCGTGGGGCGGGAGACTTGTGGGTCTCCCGCCCCACGGCGATGTTTCACGTGGAACCATGCCGGTCTCGTGTGCGGGTGCGGCGGCGGTAGGGCAGTGAGGTGGGTCCGCGGCCGCGTTGGGGGGTGACGCGGGTGGGTGCGGCCAGGGCGCGTATGCGGTCGGTGAAGTCGGGGTCGGGCAGGGGGAGGTCGAGGTCGTCGTCGACGTAGGCGATGGCTGCGGGGACGTAGTGCAGGACGGCGTTGACGGGGTCGGGGACGGGTGAGCTGTCGGGTTTGAGGGCGCGCAGGACGCGGAGTGTGGTGGTGATTTCTTCTTCGTCCTCGGCGGAGGTGTGCTGGGCGTGCTGGGCGTGCCACCAGTCGGCGGGTTCGTCTTCTCCGAGGGCGCGGTGGTGGAGGTAGAGGCAGTAGCTGGCGGCGGGGTCGCCGGCTCCGGCGGCGTACTGCCACCAGAAGCGGGCGGATTCCTCGCGTTGTGAGAGTTGGAGCATGCAGCCGAGGACGCGGGCTCCGGGGGGTTCGGGCAGTCGGGCGCGGGCGAGGAAGAGTTCGAGGTCGGCGAGGGCGTCGGTGTGGGTGATGACGGTTTCGCAGAGGGTCTGGAGGTCGTCGGCGGCGGGTGGCGTGGGTGTCGATGTGGTGGGTGGGGGTGGTTCGGGGTTGGCGGCGCGGGCGGCCAGGCGCTGGGCTGCGGCGTCGATGGCGGCTTGGGTGTAGGGCTCGCGGTTCAGGCGTGCGCGGGCGAGGAGTTCGTCAATGTGCGAGGTCATCGGTTTGTCCTTCCTCGCTGGCGGGTGTGGCCGTGAGGTTCCTCTTCACGCCGTATGCGTGCTGCAGTCGTCGTTTGGCGTGGCGGACGTTGGACCGTACGCCGGCGGGGGTGATGCCGAGTGCGTCGGCTATTTCGACCATGCTGTAGTCGAGTCCGAAGTGCAGGAGTACGACGTCCTTCTGGCGTGGTGGGAGTTGGCCGATCGCTTCGTAGAGGCCGAGGCTTTCCTCGAACTGGCTGATGGGGTCGACGGCTTGGGCGAGTGCCACGGTTTCGAAGGCGGCTTCGCCCATGAGTGCCGGGCGGCGGTGGCGGGCTCTGGAGAGGTCGATGGTTGCGTTCCTGAGGACGCGCCAGGCGTATGCGGCGGGGCTTTCTTTGGAGAGGACGGTGCTCCAGGACTTGAGGAGTTGTTCGAAGGCGGCGTCGACGGCTTCCTCGGCGTCGTGGCGGTTGCCGAGGCAGGATTTGGCCCAGTTCACGTACAGCGGCCGGTACATCTGGTGGAAGGCCTCGAAGTCCGGTGGCAGTTTTCGCTGCGTGTGCGGGGCGCGGGGTGCCTGGGGCGGGAGGTCGTGGGTCATGCCTGCCCCTTTTCGCGCGCGTTGTCGGCACCCTCGTTCAGGTCCCGGCGCATTTCGCTGATGCCGGCCCGCACGCCGGCTGCGGCCATGCGGCGCAGCAGGACGACCGCGTCGCGGCCGAACACCCTTAGGGCGAGTGCCGCGATGAGCACATCACCGGCAAGGTCGATGGTCACGAACTGTCTTGCCTCTCCTGAGCAAGGCGAGGCCTGTGGCATCTGTGGCGGCCTCGGGACGGCGCGTGTTTACGCCTTCCGTCCACGATGACGTTTGCAACGGGCCGCGTGTGCAAGGACCGCACAGACTTTCTTAACGGAGCGCGTTCTTCTGATTACGGTTCTCCGTTCACGCCAGCTCACACCGGGCTTGCGCGCGGCGGTTCGCCACCCCGTCGCCACGTCGGTCACCTGCGGGGCGACCTCTACGGCCTCACGGGCACCATCCGTTTGCGCAAACTTACGCAACGCCCTTGAGTGTTTTCGCGTGACGCACGTCACACAGGCGCGTGATGGTGGGCGGGCAGGCTGGTCCACGCGGCATTCGACGCGCCGGCTCGGTGGCGGCGCCGTACGGCGACTCACCGAACACGTGTATCGCTCGGGAGGACATCGCCGACGTGGCGCGGCACGGGTCCTCACCGGCCCCGGCTTGGAAAGCAGTCCTACGCCCTGATGTGCCCTCAGGCACTGGCCGTTGGAGGGACTGCGGCAGCTGGCTCTCGCGTTCGCCGAGTGAGCCGGCGGCAGGCGCGGCGCCTTCGGTGGTGGGGACGATAAAGCCCCTCCGACCAGGCTTTTCTTAGGCCGGAGGGGCTCGTGGGGTGGAGCCTAGGGGAGTCGAACCCCTGACATCTGCCATGCAAAGACAGCGCTCTACCAACTGAGCTAAGGCCCCGGAAGTGAAGCGTCCAGCCGGAAGAACCACGTACCGGCGGGCGTCGCTGACCAGAGTACCGGGTCACCCCCGGGATCTCGCAAAAAGATTGGGGGTCCCCGCGGGCGACCACTCTCCGTAAGATGCTCGGCGTGGTTCGCTACAGCGAACCACAGTACTTGGGGAAGCGATGGGGAGACGCAATGGACGCCGCACAGCAGGAAGCGACCGCAAGAGCGCGGGAACTGCAGCGGAACTGGTACGGGGAGCCGCTGGGGGCGCTCTTCCGTAAGCTCATAGATGATCTGGGCCTCAATCAGGCCCGTCTCGCGGGGGTGCTCGGACTGTCGGCACCGATGCTGTCACAGCTGATGAGCGGGCAGCGGGCGAAGATCGGCAACCCGGCCGTCGTGCAGCGGGTGCAGTTGCTGCAGGACCTGGCGGGGCAGGTCGCGGACGGCAGCGTGAGCGCGGCCGAGGCCACCGACCGCATGGAGGAGATCAAGAAGTCACAGGGGGGCTCGGTGCTCAGCAACACCACGACCACGACGAGCAGTTCGGGCGCGCCGACGGTCAAGCGGGTGGTCCGCGAGATCCAGTCGCTGCTGCGTTCGGTTGCCGCCGCGGGCGACATCATCGAGGCGGCGGACACTCTCGCCCCGAGCCACCCGGAACTGGCAGAGTTCCTCCGGGTGTACGGCGCCGGCCGTACGTCCGACGCGGTGGCGCACTACCAGTCCCACCAGAGCTGAGCCGGGGGCCCGGTCGCCGAAGGGGGTTCGGCTGCCGGGCCGACGGCCGAGGAGAGCGCGAGGGGCAGGGTTGTATCTCTCATCGAGGAACGACGTGTCTCTCATCGAGGAACAGTGCGAGGGGGAGTCGTAGCGCCCGTCGAGGGGCAGGCAAGGGGGTAGCCGAAGGGGGAGGAGCGACGCACAGCCATGGGTGAGGTCTTCGCCGGCCGGTACGAACTGGTCGACCCGATCGGACGTGGAGGAGTCGGCGCCGTCTGGCGTGCCTGGGACCACCGCCGTCGCCGCTATGTGGCGGCCAAGGTCCTGCAGCAGCGCGACGCTCACTCACTGCTGCGCTTCGTGCGTGAGCAGGCTCTGCGTATCGATCACCCCCATGTGCTCGCGCCCGCCAGCTGGGCCGCCGACGACGACAAGGTCCTGTTCACGATGGACCTGGTCGCCGGCGGCTCGCTGGTCCATCTGGTCGGGGACTACGGTCCCCTGCCTCCGGCCTTCGTGTGCACGCTGGTCGACCAGTTGCTGTCGGGTCTGGCCGCGGTCCACGCGGAGGGCGTCGTGCACCGCGACGTCAAACCCGCCAACGTGCTTCTGGAGGCCACGGGTACGGGCCGGCCGCGGCTGCGGTTGTCGGACTTCGGCATCGCCATGCGGCTGGGCGAGCCGCGGCTGACGGAGACCAACCTCGTGGTGGGGACGCCCGGTTATCTCGCGCCGGAGCAGATGATGGGCGCGGAACCGGACTTCCCGGCGGACCTGTTCGCCGTGGGGCTGGTGGCGCTGTATCTGCTGGAGGGCGCCAAGCCGGACGCCAAGGCGCTCGTCCAGTACTTCGCGGCGCACGGGACGCCGAGTGCGCCCAAGGGCGTTCCCGAGCCGCTGTGGCAGGTCGTGGCGACGCTGCTGCAGCCGGACCCGCAGGCGCGGTTCCGCACGGCCACGGGGGCGCGCAAGGCGCTCGCCTCGGCGTCGGAGCTTCTCCCGGAGCCGGGCCCGGACGACGAGTTGATCGAGATCTTCGACCAACTCGGGCCGCTCCCACCCGGGTTCTCCCCTGCCGGGCCGCTCAAACCCGCACAGGGCGTGGAGCGGCGAGCGGGCGCGGGATCGGGTTCTCCCGGCAACGGCGGAGGTGACACGGGCTCGGTGGCCGGTGTTCCCGTAAGTGGGGCAACCGCGGTGCCGTCGTGGCCCGTTGAGGGAAACGCAGCTTCCCATTCGGCCGGGTCGGACGCAGGCTCCGTACCGTCCGTGGGCGTCGGGCCTCCGCCCGATCCCCGTCAGGACACCGGGTCCCGGCCGGAGCCGTCCGCGGCCACGCAGCCGCCCAGCATGTCGGACACCGGCAGCTTCCACCTGCCACCTCCGCAGAGCACCGCCTCCTCCGCCCGAGCTGCGGGACCACAGGCGCCACCGGAGCACGCCGAGGCCCAGCCGCAGCCACACCAGGGCGTGCAGCACCAGTACGCCCAGGTCTCCCCCTACGACCCCACGCATGTGCTGCCCTCCCCCCAGTCGTCCGCGCCGCTGCACCCGGCTCAGGGTCCGATGCCGGTATCGGTGTCGCACCAGCGTGCTGATGCCTCTACTGCTTCGTACACCGCCCAGGTCCCGCAGGTTCCGCCTTCCGCGCAGAAAGTTACGCGCCGCGACCACCGTGCCCGTCGGCCTGCACGCCGGTCCGGCCCTCCGGCCAGGGTGGCGATCCCGCTGCTGCTCTTCGCGCTGGCCTGCTATGCCGTGGGTTTCTGGGCGCTGACCCGCATCTGAGGCGTCCGCCGATACACGCCACCGGGCCACCCCGATGCCGCCGGCCCTCGGCTTTGTCAGGTCCCGGCGCCCCGGCGTGCCGTGACGGTCCACACGCCGAGCACGACGAGCACCACCGTGCCCGCTCCGATGCCGCCCACGGCGACCGCCTTCATCGCGGCGTCGCCGCCCCCGGCCCCGCCGTCCGCGGCCGCCTGCTGATCCTGTGCCGTGACCTCGAAGGTGTTCGACGGCACGGACTGCCCCGCGTACCCGGGACCGGCCTGCGGCGCGCCCTTGACGCGTACGCGCAGCGTCAGCCCGAACGGTCCGTCGCCGAACGCGTCGGCCACTCCCGCCGACAGGTGCACCACGAGGTAGTACGAGCCGGCGAACCGCATCCCGTTGACCTGGTTGATGACGGCGTAGCGGTTGCTGTAGTCGACGGCCGGCACGGGAGCGAGGGGGGCCGTCTTCTGTTTGCCGTCGTAGCCGACGCTCGCGTCCTCGACGGCGGCGCGCACGGGGTTGTAGAGCGCCAGGTCCAGGGCGTCGATCGCATAGCCCTGGCTGCCGCCGCTCTGGCTGCCGAGTTCGGCGGTGGCGTACAACTGCTGCCCCCAGTCGACGGGGACCTTGTAGAACAGCGTCTGTCCGGGCGAGATGTCGGCGCGCCAGACGCCCTGTCCCACGGCCGTGGCCCGGCTGTACCCCGCGCCTCCCTGACTGTGCTTGGCCTGGCCCGTGAGGGGCGCCGGTGAGGCGGAGTCCCACGCTGTGGGCGAGCTCGTGCCGCCCGCCTTCGTCAAGGGCGGCTCGGTCGCCGCGGCCAGCTCCAGGTCCCAGGCGCCGGACGAGGATTCGGCCGTACCGACGCGTTCGACGACCACGTAGTAGGTGCCGGCGCCCTTGCACACGGGGGTGGCCGGTGCGGTCGTCCGTGCCCCCCATGCCGTGATGGGGTGCGGGCTCTGAGCGGCGCCGAAGCTTGCGCTCTGGTAGGAGCAGGAGTGGCTGTCGGCGTCCTGCACCGACACCCTGATGCCGTCGGTGACGGAGAGCTTGGCACCCGCGCGCGGGACGGCGGTGACGGAGACGTAGGTGTTCGACGGCTCGTCGAGTTCGAGGCCGTAGTAGACCTTCGCACCCTTGGGGAGGGAGCTGCGGTACGACTTGCCGGGCTCGAGCGTTTCGGCGTCCGTGGTGCCCGCGGCGCCGTCGACTGTCCGGGCGCCCTCCGCGAAGGCATAGGCGGAGCCGGCGTCGCCGCTCGGCGTTCCGGCTGCCGCCGCGGCGCCGGCCGGCCACGCCATCAGCGCCGCCGTTGTGCACAGGACCGCTCCCGCGGCCGCCACGCGCGCGCGTGTACGTGCGTACAGCGACGGACGACCGCGCCAGGCCCTGGCGCGCCACCACGCCGTACGCCGCCCCATCACGCGCCACCCCTTGTCGTTGCCGGACTGCGGACCGTGGCCCATCCTGCCCCGCGGGAGCGCGCGTCATCCGCGCATTCCGTGCGAGCGTCCGAAACGCCCGCCTCCGGGCCCTGCGGCAACACAAAACCCCGACCGCTCGGCGGCCGGGGTCTGTTCAGAATCGGATGTCGGTACTCACGAACCCGTGGGCACGGAGTCAGTCGCCTCCGTCCACAGATCCTGCTCGGCGCGATCCGCCTGGATCTGGCGGTACACGAGGAGCCCGCCGATGGCGGCCAGTGCGACCAGGAGAAGCTTCTTCACCGCGCGACCTCGTCTTTCCTTGACGTAGGGGACCTCTGGCGCCCGACTATACACACCGACCGATACCGATCGGTGACCTGCGTTGACCCCCAACTCCCTTCCGGCGGACCGCAGTAGAACCGGACGTCACCGCTCCGATCTGAGGGTGATCACATCTCCACGGACGGTGACTTTGACCCCTGATTGGGCACTCTCATTGTCTTTTCTACTCTCTTGCGCCCATACGGGTGGTGTTCATCCGAAGATCGAGGCGCCGCGGGCGTCGGTCCACCACTTCGCAGCCCTCATACACATGATTAGCAAAGTACGCAAATCGCCCAACCCGAAAGTGAGGGGCCATGGCCCAGAACCCGGTCATGAAGCTGTGGAACGTCATCGTCACCGCCTTCCTCGCGCTGTGCACGACGCTCGGACTGATCACGACGGCCACCGCGGCGGCCGTACCGCAGACCGAGGCGACCGGCAACCGCACCGCGCCCGTGACCATGCCGACGGTGTCCCACTGGTCCGCGTGCTACGCCAGGGCCCTGCCCCCCACGATGAAACAGCGCATCCGCGCCGAAGCCCACGGCAAGTCCCCCAGCTGCCGCCAGCGCCCGCTCGACGAGATGCAGACGGACGCCGAAGCGCCCGCACCGACCGCTCCCCTCCAGCTCTGAGACACCGCCTCGCACATCCCCGACGCAACGGCGATCTTGCGTACACAACCGCCCACGCAGAAGACCCCCAACCGGAATCGGTTGGGGGTCTTCGTGGTGATGGAGCCAATACAGCCGCCTATGCCCGGGGCCTCGTGTCCGGACACCGCGCCGACGGAGCGAGCGGACCCATCCTCCGGGCAAATCGGGGAACGGGCACACCCGCAGTGGCACACCGGAAGCCCAGGAGCTGTTCGACGGCTTCGACAATCAGGTCGGTCTCCGTCTTTCCGTCCGCGCGCGCAGCCTCGGCGAGCCGGGTCTCCAGCTCGACCGGCAGATGAACCGTCATGGAAGGCACGGCGCCATGGTCCGACCGCGTCATCACGGCGTCAATGATTGCCTCAGAGATACCGAAGACCCCCAACCATGATCGGTTGGGGGTCTTCGTGGTGGTGGGGCTAACAGGATTTGAACCTGTGGCCTCATCCTTATCAGGGATGCGCTCTAACCAACTGAGCTATAGCCCCGCCGCGCTCTGCGGTGTGTCCCGCGCGCTGACTCCTGAAGATTAGCGCACGACGTGCGCAGTCCCAAAATCGGTAATCCGGAGCTGATCAGCGACGTCTGTCACTCGTCCTCGGCGAGCGTCAGTTCGATGCCGCCGACGAAGCCCGCGGAGAGGTTGTAGATGAATGCGCCGAGGGTTGCGAGAGCCGTTGCGAGGACGACGTCGATGACCGCGATGATCGACGTGAACGTCAGGACGTGCGGAAGCGACAGGAAGGACTGCAGGTCGAAGCCGTTCGACTCGTTCGAGCCGGTCGCCTCCGAGATCGTGCCGCCGACGGAGGAGAAGACGCCCATCGCGTCCATGACCATCCACAGCACGGCGGACGCGACGACCGTGCAGATGCCCAGCGCGATGGAGAGCAGGAAGCTCACCTTCATGACCGACCACGGGTCGGCCTTCGCCACGCGCAGGCGTGCCTTGCGGATGCGCGGCGTGGTACGCGCGCCGGTGCGCGGTCGGCGTACGGCGCCCGCCGGTGACTGAGCGGGCGCCTGGGCCTGGTTCTGGTAGGCCTGCGGCGGGTGGTACGGCCCGGTGGGCTGCTGCGGCTGCCGCTCACCGGGGAGCGGGGAGGCCTGCGGCGGTGCGGGCTGGGCGATCGGAGGCTGCGCCGGGGGCTGCGGCTGGGCGCCGGGAGCGGCCGACCCCGCTCCCGTTTCGTGCTGCCGGGTCTGCGGACCGCGGGTGTCCGTCACAGTTCCCCCCTGGGATCCATGCGCGTCGGGCGAGGGCGAGCCGGTCGTGTCCGCCTCGACCTTGCGCAGTTGGGTCGTGTGCGGATCTGTCGCACCCGCGGCGGAGCCACGGCCGCCGCCGTCCTTGTCCGTACCGGTCGAGGTACTGGACGATCCGGCGCCCGTGGCTCCGCTCACGATGACTCACTCCTCGTGCTACTCGGACGAGGGCGACTCACCCTCGTCCGTGCCGGTGGTCGCGGCACCCTCGGCGGTCTCGTCCACGGCATCGTCACCGTCGACCTCCTCCGCCTCGCGTCCCGCCTCGGCGTTACGTGCGATACCGACCACGGCATCGCGCTTGCCCAGGTTGATCAGTTGGACGCCCATGGTGTCACGGCCTGTCTCCCTGACCTCGTTGACTCGCGTACGAATCACACCGCCCGACAGTGTGATGGCGAGGATCTCGTCGGTCTCCTCGACCACCAGCGCGCCGACGAGCGAACCACGGTCCTCGACGATCTTGGCGGCCTTGATGCCGAGGCCGCCGCGACCCTGGACGCGGTACTCGTCGACGGCGGTCCGCTTCGCGTACCCACCGTCTGTCGCAGTGAACACGAACGTACCGGGTCGAACAACATTCATCGAGAGCAGCTCGTCGCCCTCGCGGAAACTCATGCCCTTGACACCCGAAGTGGCACGGCCCATGGGGCGCAGAGCCTCATCGGTGGCAGTGAACCTGATCGACTGTGCCTTCTTGCTGATCAGAAGCAGATCGTCCTCGGCCGAAACGAGTTCGGCTCCGATCAGTTCGTCGTCTGATCCATCCTCAGTTTCCCGGAGGTTAATCGCGATGACACCACCGGAACGCGGCGAATCGTAATCCTTCAGAGGCGTCTTCTTGACCAGACCGCCCTTGGTGGCGAGCACCAGGTAGGGCGCCGCCTCGTAGTCGCGGATCGCGAGGATCTCGGCGATCGCCTCGTCCGGCTGGAAGGCGAGCAGGTTCGCGACGTGCTGGCCGCGTGCGTCACGGCCCGCGTCCGGAAGCTCGTACGCCTTCGCGCGGTAGACGCGGCCCTTGTTGGTGAAGAACAGCAGCCAGTGGTGCGTGGTCGAGACGAAGAAGTGGTCGACGATGTCGTCCTGCTTCAGCTTCGTGCCGCGTACGCCCTTGCCGCCGCGCTTCTGTGCCCGGTAGTCGTCCGTCTTGGTGCGCTTGATGTAGCCGCCGCGGGTGATGGTGACGACGATGTCCTCTTCGGCGATGAGGTCCTCGATGGACATGTCGCCGTCGAAGGGCACCAGCATCGTCTTGCGGTCGTCGCCGTACTTCTCGACGATCGCGGCGAGTTCCTCGCTGACGATGCCGCGCTGGCGGACCGGGGAGGCCAGGATCTCGTTGTACTCCGTGATCTTCGCCTGGAGTTCGTCGTGCTCCTGGATGATCTTCCGGCGCTCCAGGGCGGCCAGTCGGCGAAGCTGCATCTCGAGGATCGCGTTCGCCTGGATCTCGTCGATCTCCAGGAGGTCCATCAGGCCCGTGCGGGCGATGTCGACGGTGTCACTGGCCCGGATCAGCGCGATGACCTCGTCGATGGCGTCCAGGGCCTTCAGCAGGCCGCGCAGGATGTGCGCCCGCTCCTCCGCCTTGCGCAGGCGGAAGCGCGTACGGCGGACGATGACCTCGATCTGGTGCGTCACCCAGTGGCGGATGAACGCGTCGAGCGAGAGCGTGCGCGGCACGCCGTCGACCAGCGCCAGCATGTTGGCGCCGAAGTTCGTCTGCAGGTCGGTGTGCTTGTAGAGGTTGTTCAGTACGACCTTGGCGACCGCGTCGCGCTTCAGGACGATGACGAGTCGCTGACCGGTGCGGGACGAGGTCTCGTCCCGGACGTCCGCGATGCCGCCGACCTTGCCGTCCTTCACCAGGTCGGCGATCTTCTGCGCGAGGTTGTCGGGGTTGACCTGGTACGGCAGCTCCGTGACCACCAGGCACTGGCGGTTCTGGATCTCCTCGACCTCGACGACCGCGCGCATGGTGATCGAGCCGCGGCCCGTGCGGTACGCCTCCTCGATGCCCTTGCGGCCGACGACGAGTGCGCCGGTCGGGAAGTCGGGGCCCTTGATGCGCTCGATGAGCGCGTCCAGGAGCTCCTCGTGCGAGGCCTCCGGGTTCTCCAGGTACCACTGGGCGCCGGACGCGACCTCGCGCAGGTTGTGCGGCGGAATGTTGGTCGCCATGCCGACCGCGATACCGGCCGAGCCGTTGATCAGCAGGTTCGGGAAGCGGGCCGGCAGGACGGTCGGCTCCTGGGAGCGGCCGTCGTAGTTGTCCGTGAAGTCGACGGTCTCCTCGTCGATGTCACGGACCATCTCCATCGACAGCGGCGCCATCTTGCACTCGGTGTAGCGCATGGCGGCCGCGGGGTCGTTGCCCGGAGAGCCGAAGTTGCCGTTGGAGTCGACGAGCGGCATGCGCATCGACCACGGCTGGGCGAGGCGCACCAGGGCGTCGTAGATCGAACTGTCGCCGTGGGGGTGGTAGTTGCCCATGACGTCGCCGACCACGCGCGCGCACTTGTAGAAGCCGCGCTCGGGGCGGTATCCGCCGTCGTACATGGCGTACAGGACGCGGCGGTGGACGGGCTTGAGACCGTCACGGACGTCGGGCAGCGCGCGGGACACGATGACGGACATCGCGTAGTCCAGGTACGAGCGCTGCATCTCCGTCTCGAGCCCGACGGGCTCGACACGCATGATGATCTCGCCGCCCTCTTCAGGCGTGCTGGGAGTGTTCTCGTCGGCCATTGCTGGTCAAGATCCTTCCTGGTGCGGTCAGCTGAGACCGACTCAGATGTCGAGGAAGCGGACGTCCTTGGCGTTGCGCTGGATGAACTGGCGGCGCGCCTCGACGTCCTCGCCCATCAGGACCGAGAACAGGTCGTCCGCCTGCGCGGCGTCGTCCAGGGTGACCTGGCCGAGAACCCGGTGCTCCTGGTCCATCGTCGTGATGCGCAGCTCCTCGGCGTTCATCTCGCCGAGACCCTTGAAGCGCTGGATGGAGTCCTCGCGCACCCGCTTGCCGCGCTGGCGGCCCATCTCGAGCAGCGCGTCGCGCTCGCGATCCGAGTAGGCGTACTCGGTGTCGTCCCGGCCCCACTTGATCTTGTAGAGCGGGGGACGCGACAGGAACACGTGCCCGGCCTCGACCAGCGGCCGCATGAAGCGGAACAGGAAGGTCAGCAGCAGGGTGTTGATGTGCTGGCCGTCGACGTCCGCGTCCGCCATCAGGATGATCTTGTGATAGCGGAGCTTCTCGATGTCGAAGTCCTCGTGGACTCCGGTGCCGAAGGCCGAGATCAGCGCCTGGATCTCCTGGTTCTGCAGGATCTTGTCGATCCGCGCCTTCTCGACGTTGAGGATCTTGCCTCGGATCGGGAGGATCGCCTGGTACTGCGGGTTTCGGCCGGACTTGGCCGAGCCGCCGGCGGAGTCACCCTCGACGATGAAGATCTCGCACTTGGTCGGGTCGTTCGACTGGCAGTCGGAGAGCTTGCCCGGCAGCGACGCCGACTCCAGCAGGCCCTTACGACGCGTCAGGTCGCGGGCCTTGCGGGCCGCCACGCGCGCGGTGGCCGCCTGGATGCCCTTGCGGATGATGTCCGCGGCCTCGACCGGGTTGCGGTCCAGCCAGTCGTTGAGGTGCTCGTAGACGACCTTCTGCACGAAGGTCTTCACCTCGGTGTTGCCCAGCTTGGTCTTGGTCTGGCCCTCGAACTGCGGCTCGCTCAGCTTCACCGAGATGATCGCGGTCAGACCCTCACGGATGTCGTCACCCGTGAGGTTGTCGTCCTTCTCGCGCAGCAGCTTCTTGTCGCGCGCGTACTTGTTGATCAGCGAGGTCAGCGCGGCGCGGAAGCCCTCTTCGTGGGTACCGCCCTCGTGGGTGTGGATGATGTTGGCGAAGGAGTACACACCCTCGCTGTAACCGCCGTTCCACTGCATGGCGAGCTCGAGGGAAAGGCTCTTGTCCTTGTCCTCGGCCTCGAGGTCGATCACGGTGGGGTGAACCACCTCTCCCTTGCGGGAGTTGAGGTACTTCACGAAGTCGACGATGCCGCCCTCGTAGTGGTACGAGACGCTCTTGACCTCGTGCTTCTCGTCCTCGCCCGCCTCGTCCGCCCCGGCCGTGGCCTTCGCCGACTCACGCTCGTCGGTGAGGTTGATCCGCAGACCCTTGTTGAGGAACGCCATCTCCTGAAAACGCCGCGAGAGCGTCTCGAAGGAGTACTCGGTGGTCTCGAAGATGTCCGGGTCGGCCCAGAAGGTGACCGTGGTGCCGTGCTCGTCCGTGGCCTCGTGCTTGGCAAGCGGGGCCGTCGGTACGCCCAACTTGTAGTCCTGCGTCCAGCGGTGGCCGTCGGTCTTGATCTCGACGGAGACCTTGGTCGACAGGGCGTTCACGACGGAGACACCCACGCCGTGCAGACCGCCGGAGACGGCGTATCCGCCGCCGCCGAACTTTCCGCCCGCGTGCAGGACCGTCAGCACGACCTCGACGGCCGGCTTGCCCTCGGACGGCACGATGCCGACCGGGATGCCTCGGCCGTTGTCGACGACGCGCACGCCGCCGTCGGCGAGGATCGTGACGTCGATGGTGTCCGCGTGGCCGGCCAGTGCCTCGTCGACCGAGTTGTCGACGACCTCCTGCACAAGGTGGTGCAGCCCTCGCTCACCGGTCGAGCCGATGTACATGCCGGGGCGCTTGCGGACCGCGTCCAAGCCCTCGAGGACGGTGATGGCGCTGGCGTCGTACGAGGCGGTGACCTCGCCGTTCGACGAGGTCACCGCGCCGTTCTCGCCGGCGTCGGTGGACGGGATGTTCTCGTTGGGGTTGCCGGAATCGGCCACGAAGCGCCCTTTCTGGCACAGCACGAGCCAGGCTCGTCGGCGGGTTGCCGGAGCGGCTGCGGCATGTTGCGTTGGTAAGCCTTGTTCAGCGTTGCTCAGCTTTTCCCGGACGGTCCCCACGAGTGGGGCGGGATTAGCTTCCAGTCTACCGGTAGCGCCGACAGTGATGGGGGTTTGCCGGTACCTGAGTCCGCATGTGGCGCCCTCAACCGGTCTCTCCCGACTCCCCATATGCGGAGCGGGGCTCCAAGAGGCTCACGGAGGCACTCAGCGCTTCCGGCTGTCAACCCTTGGCTACTTGGGAGTCAGGTCGGGATTCGCAACCGCGTGCGTGTGTACGGCTCAGCTGCCGCCGGCGGCTCGGGAAGGCCCCCGACGGCCTGCGAGTGTGAGGTCTGTCACCCATACGTGTCGCCGGGTCCCGTGCTGCCCGGGGCGCGCAGGGGACCGTAGCGACGGGCGGGGCCGGCGGGACCGTTCACCTTGATCATCTTCACCGCGCCGTGCCCCAGATCCTCATTCAGGCGGGCCACGAGCGTCGGCGCGAGCAGGCGCAGATTCGTCGCCCAGGCCGTGGAGTCGCAGCGCACCACCAGCACACGCTCGTCCTCGTCGTACTTCTCCGGCTCGCAGTGCTTGGCGACGTCCTCACCGACGATCTGCGGCCAGCGGCCCATCACCCCGCCCACCGCGGCCGGAGTCTCCCAACCGCGCTCGGTGATGAGCCGGTTGATCGCAGCACCGAGGGCCATGGGGTCGCGCCCGTCGGCGCGCGCGCCGGAGCGCAGGCCACCGCGCCGCGCCTGCTTCTTCTGCTGCGCCGCGTCCCCACGCGCGCGTGCCTGCTCCTTCGCCGCCCTGAGCGCCACGCGCGCGAGGTCGACACCGGACGGCTCGGGGGTCTTCTCGGGGGCCCGCGGCGGCTGTTGGGGATTCGGCTCGTCCGTGCTCATGCCCGCTCCACCGTCCCGCCCGACACGGAATACCGCACGCCCGCCAGCACATGCGGTACGTCGTCGTCGACCGCGGCCGTCACCAGCACCTGCTCACCGGGCGCGACCAACTCCGCCAGACGCTCGCGGCGCCGGGTGTCGAGCTCGGCGAAGACGTCGTCGAGGACCAGCACCGGCTCATTGCCCTCGGCCCGCAGGAGGTCGTAGGAAGCCAGCCGCAACGCCAGCGCGTACGACCAGGACTCGCCGTGCGAGGCGTACCCCTTGGCGGGCAACTGACCGAGTTTGAGAAGCAGATCGTCCCGATGAGGGCCAACGAGCGTGACGCCCCGCTCGATCTCCTGCTTGCGCGCCTCCGCCAGCGCCGCCATCAGCTGCTCGTAGAGGTCCTCGCGCGTGTGCGCCTCGCCGGGCGCGGACGGCTTGTACTCCAGGGCGACCGGGCCGCCGCCGGGTGCCAGCTGCTCGTACGCCTTGTCGGCGAGCGGCTGGATCGAGGCGATCAGGTCGAGCCGCTGGGCGAGCAACTCGGCGCCCGCGCGCGCGAGATGCTGGTCCCAGACGTCGAGCGTGGACAGGTCCATGGAGCGGCCGCCGTGGCGACGGGCCAGCGCGGCCGTCTTGAGAAGGGTGTTGCGCTGCTTCAGGACCCGCTCGTAGTCGGAGCGCACGCCGGCCATCCGCGGGGAACGGGCGGTGATCAGCTCGTCGAGGAAGCGGCGCCGCTCGCCGGGGTCGCCCTTGACCAGGGCGAGATCCTCGGGTGCAAACAGCACTGTGCGCACTATCCCGAGCACGTCACGGGGTCTGACCTGCGAGGACCTGTTGATGCGGGCGCGGTTGGCCTTCCCGGGGTTCAGCTCCAGCTCGACCAGCTGCTGCCGGTCGCCCTGCCTGACCTGCGCCCGGATCACCGCGCGATCGGCGCCCATACGGACAAGGGGGGCATCGGAGGCGACGCGGTGGCTGCCGAGAGTGGCGAGGTAGCCGACCGCCTCGACGAGATTCGTCTTGCCCTGTCCGTTCGGGCCCACGAAGGCGGTCACGCCGGGATCGAGCGGAACCTCGACCCCGGCGTACGAGCGGAAGTCGGCCAGCGACAGATGCGTGACGTGCATGGTCGTTCGCCGACCTCCCCCAGACCTGTGGATCGCGCAGCGACCCTGTGGATTACTTCTTCTCTACGGCGTGGCCGCCGAACTGGTTGCGCAGCGCGGCGATCATCTTCATCTGCGGCGAGTCCTCCTGGCGCGACGCGAACCGCGCGAAGAGGGAGGCCGTGATCGCGGGCAGCGGCACCGCATTGTCGATGGCCGCCTCCACAGTCCAGCGTCCCTCGCCGGAGTCCTGTGCAAAACCCTTGAGCCTGTCCAGGTGCTCGTCCTCGTCGAGGGCGTTCACCGCGAGGTCCAGCAGCCAGGAGCGGATGACCGTGCCCTCCTGCCAGGAACGGAAGACCTCGCGCACGTCCGTGACCGAGTCGACCTTCTCCAGCAGCTCCCAGCCCTCGGCGTAGGCCTGCATCATCGCGTACTCGATGCCGTTGTGGACCATCTTCGCGAAGTGCCCGGCGCCGACCTTGCCGGCGTGCACCGCGCCGAACTTCCCCTCGGGCCTCAGGGCGTCGAAGACCGGCTGCACCTTGGCGACGTTCTCCGCGTCACCGCCGTACATCAGCGCATAGCCGTTCTCCAGGCCCCAGACGCCGCCGGAGACACCGCAGTCGACGAAACCGATGCCCTTGGCCGCGAGCTCCTCGGCGTGCCTCTCGTCGTCCGTCCAGCGGGAGTTGCCGCCGTCCACGACGACGTCACCCGGCTCGAGCAGCTCGGCCAGCTCGTCGATCGTCGCCTGGGTGGGGGCACCGGCCGGGACCATCACCCAGACCACGCGCGGACCGCTGAGCTTGCCCACAAGTTCTTCGAGGCTGTGGACATCGGCGAGATCCGGGTTGCGGTCGTATCCGACGACGGTGTGGCCTGCGCGGCGTATCCGCTCGCGCATGTTGCCGCCCATCTTGCCGAGGCCGACGAGACCGAGCTCCATCAGTTGTTCCTTAGGTTGCTGTGTGGCGTGTGGGGCACTTTCGTACCCACGTCCGAGCCTAAACCCGGACGCTCGCGCACACCTGTGGGCATACGCGCTCATACGTACGCCCCGACCTGCGACTTCTCCCCAAAGGGACACCCGGTTGTCCACGCCCTGTGGACAACCGGGTGGGGATGCTCAGCCGCTCAGGCGCACCGGCATGATCAGGTACTTGTAGGCCTCGTCCGCCTCCGCGTCGAGGGCCGGCTTGCCGCTCAGCAGCGCGGGCTTCGTGGACGTCGTGAACGACAGCTGAGCCACCGGGGAGTCGATGGCGCTCAGGCCGTCCAGCAGGAACGTCGGATTGAAGGCGATCGAGATGTCGTCGCCTTCCAGCTGCGCGTCCACCCGCTCCACAGCCTGTGCATCGTCGCTGGAGCCGGCCTCCAGGATGAGCACGCCCTGCTCGAAGCTCAGCCGCACCGGGGTGTTCCGCTCAGCGACCAGGGCCACACGCTTGACGGCCTCCACGAAGGGGGCGGTCTCGATCACCGCGACCGAGTTGAACTCCGTCGGGAACAGCGTGCGGTACTTCGGGAGGTCGCCCTCGAGCAGACGCGTCGTCGTCCGGCGGCCCGCGCCCTCGAAGCCGATGAGGCCCTCGCCCGCGCCCGAGCCGGACAGCGCCAGGATCACGCTGTCGCCGCTCGTCAGAGCCTTGGCGGTGTCCAGGAGCGTCTTCGCGGGCACCAGGGCGACCGCGGACGCGTCCGGGTTCTCCGGCTTCCACAGGAACTCGCGGACCGCGAAGCGGTAGCGGTCGGTGGAGGCCAGGGTGACGGTGTCGCCCTCGATCTCGATGCGCACACCGGTGAGGACGGGGAGCGTGTCGTCACGGCCGGCGGCGATGGCCACCTGGGCGGCCGCGGAGGCGAAGACCTCACCGGGGACCGTGCCCGTGGCGTTCGGCATCTGCGGCAGAGCCGGGTACTCCTCCACAGGCAGGGTGTGGAGTGTGAACCGCGAGGAGCCGCACACGACCGTCGCCCGTACACCGTCTGTGGAAATCTCCACCGGGCGGTTGGGGAGCGCCCGCGAGATGTCGGCGAGCAGCCGGCCCGAGACGAGGACGGTGCCCTCCTCCTCGACCTCCGCCTCCACGGACACGCGCGCGGAGACCTCGTAGTCGAAGCTGGAGAGGCTCAGAGCGCCGTCCTCGGCCTTCAGCAGAAGGCCGGCGAGGACAGGCGCCGGCGGACGGGCCGGGAGGCTGCGCGCCGCCCAGGCCACTGCCTCCGCGAGTACGTCGCGTTCCACCCGGATCTTCACTGTTGCCGCCTCCTGCTGTTGCCGGCGCTTCTCGCCCTGCCTGGCTTCGTCGTCTGTCTCGGTGTCGTCGTCCCCTGTGATGGGAAGGACACCGGGGAACAGTCTGACGCACCGCACTGACAGTAGGTGCCTCTCGGGGTCAAGTCGTGACGAGGGGCAGCCGGGAGCCGGACAGCGAGTTGTGCACAGGACCCCCTTCGAAACGAACTTCTCACTCTCTCTAGTTGGGAGTAGTAGTAGGGGCTGTGGAAACCGTGGATAACCGCGTTTGCGCAGGTCAGACCGGAAATTTTGTCCACTGGCCCTGTGGGCGGAGGCGGTGGACAACTCGGTGGCTCTGTGGAGAACGGAAAGTTCTGCACACCCCGTGCACAGCCTGAGGTGACTTCTCCCCAGCGGCGTCCCCAGCTTTACCCACGTTTCCCACAGCCCAACCCGGCAGCTTCGTGTGACGCCTTTCACTCGACACGGTGATCAGGCGCGTCGCGTTGCCGAACAGTGGACAGCGATGTGGAGAACGTAGTGATCGCTGGGGACAATCGGGCTCAGCCTGTGGGTTGCCGGTGGACAACTTCGTGCACAGCTTGTGGATCATTTCGCTGTCCACAGTCTGTGGAGATCCTTCATCCACCAATCCACAGCCACTTGACCTGCTCTGATGGTGTCTCAACAGGCAACCTGTGGATTGCGATCTGGACAACTTCACAGTCCCCAGGATGTGGACGGCAGAAAGTCTCGGAATCTGTGGAGAGTGGCCGTAACGCGGCAGGTAATCGAACAGCGGGCATCCCCGGCACGAAGAAGGGCGCCCCGGGAAGGAGTCCCGGGGCGCCCTCGACGACGTACGTCTGTGGCTGTCAGCCGTTCTTGATGCGGTTCGTCAGCTCGGTCACCTGGTTGTAGATGGAGCGCCGCTCGGCCATCAGATTGCGGATCTTGCGGTCGGCGTGCATGACCGTGGTGTGGTCGCGGCCGCCGAAGAGCGCGCCGATCTTCGGCAGGGAGAGGTCCGTCAGTTCGCGGCACAGGTACATGGCGATCTGGCGGGCGGTCACCAGTGCGCGGCCGCGGGAGGTGCCGCAGAGGTCCTCGACGGTCAGCCCGAAGTAGTCCGCCGTCGCGCTCATGATGGCCGTCGACGTGATCTCGGGAGCCGAGTCCTCGCCGCCCGGGATGAGGTCCTTGAGGACGATCTCCGTCAGGCCCAGGTCCACCGGCTGGCGGTTGAGCGATGCGAACGCCGTCACACGGATCAGCGCGCCCTCCAGCTCGCGGATGTTGCGCGAGATGCGGGAGGCGATGAACTCCAGTACCTCCGGCGGGGCGTTGAGTTGTTCCTGGACCGCCTTCTTGCGGAGGATCGCGATGCGCGTCTCCAGCTCGGGCGGCTGGACGTCGGTGATCAGACCCCACTCGAAACGGTTCCGCAGTCGGTCCTCCAGCGTCACCAGCTGCTTGGGCGGCCGGTCGCTGGAGAGCACGATCTGCTTGTTGGCGTTGTGGAGCGTGTTGAAGGTGTGGAAGAACTCCTCCTGCGTCGACTCCTTGTCCGCCAGGAACTGGATATCGTCGACGAGCAGGATGTCCATCTCGCGGTAGCGCTTGCGGAAGCTGTCGCCCTTGCCGTCGCGGATGGAGTTGATGAACTCGTTGGTGAACTCCTCCGAGCTCACATAACGCACACGCGTGCCCGGGTAGAGGCTGCGCGCGTAGTGCCCGATCGCGTGCAGCAGGTGGGTCTTGCCGAGCCCCGACTCCCCATAGATGAAAAGGGGGTTGTACGCCTTCGCTGGCGCCTCGGCGACGGCGACCGCGGCCGCGTGCGCGAAGCGGTTGGACGCGCCGATGACGAAGGTGTCGAAGAGGTACTTCGGGTTCAGGCGCGCGGTGGGCTCACCGGGGCCGGTCGCCGGCGCGGGCTTCGCGGCCAGCGGGCCCGGGGCGCCACTGGGGGCGGGCAGCGAGGAGCCGACCGGGCCGCCGCGGTGAACGTGCCCGGAACCGGACGGCGGCTCGGGGCGCTCTCGGCGCGCGTCGCGCTGGTCGTAGTCGGAGCGGGGCTCGTACTCGGTGCGCTGCTGGTCGTAGTCCGGGCGAGGCTGGTCGTAGTCGGGGCGCGGTGCGTCGTACGAAGGGCGCTCCACCGACTGCGGGCGGTAGTCCTGGGGCGGCGGGGCGTACGAGTCCTGGGGTGAAGGCGGGTACGAGTCCTGCGGCGGTGAGGCATAGGGGTCGCGCTCCGGGAAGCCGAGGCGTGGCTGCTGCCAGCTGTACTCGTCCTGCGAAGAGCGCGGCCAGGCGCCGGGCTCGGGGCGTTGGTACTCCGAGGGGTATGCGGGGCGGGCGGTGGGGAGCTGGTCCGCGCGGGGCGGTGGCAGCTGGTCGCCCGGGGCGCCGGGGAGCTGCTCGGCGCGACCCTGCCGGTGGTCGTCGGCGCGGTGGCGGCCGTAGCCCTCGTACTGGTTGTTGTCGTACTGGCCGGAGGGGAGCTCGGGCTCCTCGTAGCGCGGTTGCGGGCGGGACGGCGGGGCCGGCGGCGCGGGGGGTTCGCCCGCGGAGTCGTCGACGGTGATCGCGATGCGGATCGGGCGGCCGCACTCGCGGCTCAGCGTCTCGCTGACGATGGGGGCGAGGCGGCCCTCGAGCACGCCTTTGGCGAATTCGTTCGGTACGGCGAGCAGTGCGGTGTCCGCGACCAGCGCGAGCGGCTGGCAGCGGCGGATCCAGTGCTCGTCCTTGGTCTCCACTCCCTGCCCGCGGCCCTCGCCGAGGAGCTGCTCGAGTACTCGTGGCCACACTGCGGCAAGATCGGCAGGTACGTCAGCCACAGGGCACGCTCTCTCACGGGTCCCACGAACGTGTGGTTGTGGGACGGGTCGGGATTCAAATGGGTGGAGCCAAGAACAAGGGGTCAAGGGAACGAATCGGAGTTCAGCCACGGTAGTCAGGGCGACCGGTGCGGTTCAAGTTGTTGTCCCCAGCCTGTGGATAGTGTCTCTCGGTGACCGTTGGTTTGACCGGATGGCGTAGCCCCGCGTACCGTAACCAGGTCGAGTTGTCGATGGCTGCTGCCGCCTGCCTCCGATGGGCACAGATCGCGTCAGGTGATCGGGAAGCGGTGCACTCGGGCGTAACTGCGAGCTACTCGTGGGCGCACGGTGACAGCCAGTACGGCACCCGCCACCACCGATTTGATTTCTGGAGCCCCCGAGTGAGCAAGCGCACCTTCCAGCCGAACAACCGTCGTCGCGCGAAGACCCACGGCTTCCGCCTGCGGATGCGTACCCGTGCCGGTCGCGCGATTCTCGCGAACCGTCGTGCCAAGGGTCGCGCCAGCCTGTCCGCCTGATTCCGGTCAGGTCATGCCGTCGTGCTGCCCACCGAGAACCGGCTGAGGCGGCGCGAGGACTTCGCGACCGCGGTACGACGAGGGCGTCGGGCCGGACGCCCGTCTCTCGTCGTCCATCTTCGTAGCGGTGCCACGGACCCGCACGCGCCTGGGGAGAGCGCTCCCCCGACGCGTGCGGGTTTCGTCGTGAGCAAAGCTGTGGGCGGAGCGGTCGTACGCAACAAGGTGAAGCGCAGACTGCGTCATCTGATGCGCGATCGAGTAGCCCTGTTGCCCCCCGGTAGCCTGGTAGTCGTACGAGCGCTGCCCGGTGCGGGTGACGCCGACCATGCACAACTGGCCCGAGACCTGGATGCCGCCATCGAGCGGCTGCTGGGAGGGGGCGCGCGATGAAGTACCCGCTGCTGGCTCTGATCAAGCTGTACCAGTGGACGATCAGTCCGCTGCTCGGGCCGGTGTGCAAGTACTACCCGTCGTGTTCCCACTACGGCTACACGGCCATCGACCGGCACGGTGCGATCAAGGGCACGGCGCTCACCGCCTGGCGCATCCTGCGGTGCAATCCGTGGTCGCTGGGCGGTGTGGACCATGTCCCGCCGCGCAAGCGCCCGCGGTGGCACGAAATGCTGCGTGACGCGTGGCGTGCACGCAGGGGCGGGTCCTCCGCCGCCGAACCGGCCCCCGAAGAGAATCCTGTTTCGAGCACCGAAGAGAATCCTCCTTCGAGCCCGGCCGCAGAGACCTCGTCCCATGCCCAAGGAGCATGATTAGTGGACACGATTGCCAGCCTCTTCAGCTTCATCACGACACCCGTCTCATGGGTCATCGTCCAGTTCCACTCCGTGTACGGGAAGATCTTCGGTCCTGACACGGGCTGGGCCTGGGGCCTGTCCATCGTGTCCCTGGTGATCCTCATCCGTATCTGCCTGATCCCGCTCTTCGTGAAGCAGATCAAGGCGACCCGGGCCATGCAGACGCTCCAGCCCGAGATGAAGAAGATCCAGGAGCGCTACAAGAACGACAAGCAGCGTCAGTCCGAAGAGATGATGAAGCTGTACAAGGAGACGGGCACCAACCCGCTCTCCTCGTGCCTTCCCATCCTGGCGCAGTCCCCGTTCTTCTTCGCGCTGTACCACGTGCTCAACGGCATCGCGACGGGCTCGACGATCGGTGTCATCAACGACTCGCTGCTCGCCAGTGCCCGTAAGGCGCACATCTTCGGTGCCCCGCTGGCGGCGAAGTTCACCGACAGCTCGGCGAAGGTGGAGTCGCTCGGCGCTTCCCTCACCGACGTCCGTGTCGTCACCGCGATCATGATTGTCCTGATGTCGGCGTCGCAGTTCTACACGCAGCGCCAGCTGATGACGAAGAACGTCGACACCACGGTGAAGACGCCGTTCATGCAGCAGCAGAAGATGCTGATGTACGTCTTCCCGGTCATGTTCGCCGTCTTCGGCATCAACTTCCCGGTCGGTGTCCTCGTCTACTGGCTGACCACCAACGTGTGGACCATGGGCCAGCAGATGTACGTCATCCACAACAACCCGACCCCGGGTTCCAAGGCCCAGGCCGCCTACCTGGAGCGCCTGACCAAGCACGTCACGAACCACGGCAAGGCCCGCAAGCGCAGCGAGCGCACCATCATCAAGGCGATCGTCGCCAAGGGTCGCGACCGCAACGAGTTCGAGCGCAAGTTCATCAACGGTCTGACCAAGGCGGGTCTCGCGGCCCAGGCCGACGGCACCGTGGTGAAGAGCGACAGCGCCGTTGCTGCCGAGACCGAGGACGGTACGCCGACGACCGGCAGCGCCGCCCCCAAGCGCCAGCAGCCCAAGCGTCAGACCAAGGCTCAGCGTCAGTCCGGTGGTGCGAAGCCGGCGGACGCCGGATCGTCCGCGTCGGACTCCGGTTCGTCCACGTCGCTGAGCAAGTCCGACGAGCCCGAGGACGCCAAGCCTGCCTCCGCCGCCAAGAAGCCCGCTCAGCAGTCGGGCAGTGGCGGCCGTAGCAAGGCCCAGTCCGGGCAGCGCAAGGGCCAGCAGCGCCCCAAGTCCCCGTCCAAGAAGTAAGAAGGAGCCCATCCCGTGACGGAAGGCACCACCTCCGCCGCTGCCGAGGGTGCAGACACCCTGACCCGCCTGGAGCAGGAGGGCGAGATCGCGGCGGACTACCTCGAGGGTCTGCTGGACATCGCCGATCTCGACGGCGACATCGACATGGACGTCGAGGCCGACCGCGCCGCTGTCTCGATCATCAGCGATGCGGGCAGCCGCGATCTGCAGAAGCTGGTCGGCCGTGACGGTGAGGTGCTGGAGGCACTCCAGGAGCTCACGCGCCTGGCCGTGCACCGGGAGACCGGGGACCGCAGCCGGCTGATGCTGGACATCGCGGGCTACCGCGCCAAGAAGCGTGCCGAGCTCTCCGAGCTGGGTGCGAAGGCCGCCGCCGAGGTCAAGAGCACGGGCGAGCCCGTGAAGATGCAGCCGATGACGCCGTTCGAGCGCAAGGTCGTGCACGACGCGGTCAAGGCCGCGGGTCTGCGCAGCGAGTCCGAGGGCGAGGAGCCGCAGCGCTTCGTCGTCGTGCTTCCCGCCTGATTCGGTTCATACGTTCCTCCGGCCCCGTCTGTAGCGCAGACGGGGCCGGTCTTTGTCAGCCTGATAGTTCTGGTGGTCGGCGCCCGGTGCGCTGATGCGGTACGGAAGGACGGTCCCCCGTGACGGAGGCAGCGGAGCTTCCCCCTGCGCCCGAGCAGGCGCGCGAGGTGTTCGGCGATCGCTTCGCGGACGCGGTTCGCTACGCGGAGCTACTCGCCGAGGCGGGTGTGCAGCGCGGTCTGATCGGCCCGCGTGAAGTGCCCCGCCTGTGGGAGCGGCACCTGCTGAACTGCGCGGTCCTCTCGGAGGTCGTGCCCGAGGGGGTGACGGTGTGCGACGTCGGCTCTGGCGCCGGCCTGCCGGGCATTCCCCTGGCGCTCGTCCGTGAGGACCTGAAGATCACGCTGCTGGAACCCCTGCTGCGGCGTACGAACTTCCTCACCGAGGTTGTCGAGCTGCTGGGCCTGGACCATGTGACGGTCGTCCGTGGCCGTGCCGAGGAGGTCATGGGCAAGGTGCCGCCGGTCCATGTGGTGACGGCACGGGCCGTGGCGCCGCTGGACCGACTAGCCGCGTGGGGCATTCCGCTGCTGCGGCCGTACGGGGAGATGCTGGCACTCAAGGGCGACACGGCTGAGGAGGAGCTCAAGAGCGCGGCGACCGCGCTGAGCAAGCTTGGTGCCGTGGAGACATCCATTCTCCATGTCGGCGAAGGTGTGGTGGATCCTCTGTCCACGGTTGTGCGGGTCGAGGTCGGGGAGAGCCCCGGGGGCGTGCGCTTCGCTGCCAAGAAGGCCAAGGCTGCCCGTACGGGGCGGACGCGTCGTCGCCGCTGATCCGCCCTGACGACGAGACGTACTCCACACAAGCTGCCAAACCTACGCACGCCGGAGTGTCGCGACAGTTCGGCCACGGCGGCTGTGCATCGTGTTTCACGTGAAACGTCGCTCACTGCTGCACGGCATCATCAGCCGCGGCCGCGCGGCCGAACCCCGCGACCGCAAGCCTCTTGGTTCACTTGGAGAGGCACCCGCATCCGACAGCACTCAGTCCCCCGCGAGGGGCACGGAGTTGTCCACAGAGGTGGATTTCTCCACAGAACAACAGGCCTCACTGGTTCACGACCCCGAAGACATGGGAGGCTCTGTTCATTGCGAGCCTGAAGTCGAGGAGAGTGAATCCTTGCGGTCCGACGCCAACATCGCGGGACCGATGACCGATCCGGTCCCCGGTCCCCGTACCGAGTCGATGGGGGAGGATGTTTCACGTGAAACACCGCCCCCGATGGACGACACTCCGATCGGTCGTGCTGCCCAACTGGCGGTGGAGGCTCTGAGCCGCGCCGGCGAGGGCCTGCCACGGCCCGAGCAGACCCGCGTCATCGTGGTCGCCAACCAGAAGGGTGGCGTGGGTAAAACGACGACTACGGTCAACCTCGCCGCATCGCTGGCTGTGCACGGGGGCCGAGTCCTTGTGATCGACCTCGACCCGCAGGGCAACGCGTCCACAGCTCTGGGGATCGACCATCATGCCGAAGTGCCGTCGATCTATGACGTGCTGATCGACAGCAAGCCGCTGGCCGAAGTCGTCCAGCCTGTCCCGGACGTCGAGGGGCTCTTCTGCGCGCCCGCCACGATCGATCTCGCCGGTGCGGAGATCGAGCTGGTGTCCCTGGTGGCACGTGAGAGCCGACTGCAACGGGCGATCCAGGCCTACGAGCACCCACTGGACTACATCCTCATCGACTGCCCGCCCTCACTCGGTCTGCTGACGGTCAACGCATTGGTCGCCGGTGCCGAGGTCCTCATCCCGATCCAGTGCGAGTACTACGCGCTGGAGGGTCTGGGCCAGCTGCTGCGCAACGTCGATCTGGTGCGGGGGCACCTCAATCCCGCCCTGCATGTATCGACGATCCTGCTCACCATGTACGACGGCCGGACGCGGCTCGCGTCGCAGGTCGCGGAAGAGGTGCGCACCCACTTCGGTGACGAGGTGCTGCGGACGAGCATCCCCCGCTCGGTCCGTATCTCCGAGGCACCGAGCTACGGACAGACAGTGCTGACCTACGATCCCGGATCGAGCGGCGCCCTGTCCTATCTTGAGGCGGCACGAGAAATCGCGCTGAAGGGTGTCGGCGTCAGTTACGACCCGACTCAGGCCCACATCGGCGCCCAGAGCAACCCGAGCATGGTGGAGGGGATTCAGTGAGCGAGCGACGGAGGGGTTTGGGCCGTGGACTAGGCGCACTGATCCCCGCTGCCCCGACGGAGAAGACGCCGGCCCCGGCGGCGGTGGGGGGCGCAGGTTCCGCGTCCCCGAGCTCTGTGCCGGTGCTGACTTCCGACCGTGGAGTGGCCGCGGCGAAGGTGGCCACGCTGCCGCCTGTTTCACATGAAACCGAGGAACCGTCGCTGAACGGCTCTGCGGAGACGCCCGCGGCTCCCATCGGTGCCCACTTCGCGGAGCTCCCCCTCGACGCCATCTCGCCGAACCCGCGACAGCCACGTGAGGTCTTCGACGAGGACGCACTGCAGGAACTCGTCACCTCCATCAAGGAGGTCGGTCTCCTCCAGCCGGTTGTCGTACGTCAGCTGGGCCCCGCCCGTTACGAGCTCATCATGGGCGAGCGGCGCTGGCGGGCCTGCCGTGAGGCGGGGCTGGAGGCGATCCCGGCGATCGTGCGGGCCACGGAGGACGAGAAGCTCCTCCTGGACGCTCTCCTGGAGAACCTGCACCGGGCGCAGCTGAACCCGCTGGAAGAGGCCGCCGCCTACGACCAGCTCCTGAAGGACTTCAACTGCACGCACGACCAGTTGGCGGACCGCATCGGCCGCTCCAGGCCGCAGGTTTCCAACACCTTGCGTCTGCTGAAGCTTTCGCCGGCGGTCCAGCGTCGCGTGGCCGCCGGGGTTCTCTCCGCCGGGCACGCACGGGCACTGCTCTCCGTCGAGGACTCGGAGGAGCAGGACCGTCTGGCCCACCGGATCGTGGCCGAGGGGCTCTCGGTGCGTGCCGTCGAGGAGATCGTGACCCTCATGGGTTCGCGGCCTCAGACGGCTCAGCGCTCCAAGGGACCGCGGGCCGGCACCCGGGTCTCCCCGGCGCTGTCCGACCTCGCGGGCCGGCTCTCGGACCGTTTCGAGACGCGCGTGAAGGTCGACCTGGGGCAGAAGAAGGGCAAGATCACCGTCGAGTTCGCCTCCATGGAGGACCTCGAGCGGATCCTCAGCACCCTCGCTCCCGGCGAGGGACCGGTCTTGCAGAAGAGTCTTCTTGAGGGCGCATCCGAGGAGACCGAGGACTGAAGTGCCTGTGGCCGGAAGGGCGGATGTCCTCACTCGGCCGAGGGAGGGGGCCGTGTCCGGTGTGTACCGGAACACGGCCCCCTCTTTGCTTTCAGGCGGTATCGATGCAATCGCATCGTGGATACGATGCGTTCGGACAGGGCGCATCCACCTGGCAGTACCTCTGAGAGGGAGGCAGGGGCCATGCGAACGATGAGCCGCAGCGGACTGGTGAGCGCGGGCCTGGGGCTGGGCGCGGTCGGCGGCTTCGTCGGCAGCCTGCTGAAGGAACGGAGCGCTCTGACAGCCGCCCGCGACGCTGCGGGCGAAGGAAGCGAGGAACAGCCTTCATGGGGCGTCGGCTCGTACCGCTCACGCTGGACAACGTTCAGGACCTTCCCAAGCGCTGTCGCGCGTGCGTCTTCTGGGAGTTGGACCCAGTCAGCAGTGAGGCCGCGGTAAGGGCGGGCACACCCGCCCTGGAGAAGGAGGCGTGGATCTCGGCCGTTCTGCTGGACTGGGGTTCCTGCGGCCGGATCGTCTACGTCGACGATGTACCGGTGGGCTTCGTCCTCTACGCCCCTCCGGCCTACGTACCCCGTTCGACGGCATTCCCGACGAGCCCCGTCTCGCCGGACGCGGTGCAGTTGATGACCGCGTTCATCATGCCGGGGTATCAGGGACAGGGACTGGGGCGGGTCATGGTCCAGACGGTCGCCAAGGATCTGCTGCGACGGGGCTTCAAGGCCATCGAGGCCTTCGGGGACGCGCGTTGGAAGGAACCCGCCTGTGTCCTTCCGGCCGACCATCTGACGGCCGTGGGATTCAAGACGGTCCGCCCGCACCCGACATACCCGCGTCTCAGGCTGGAGCTGCGCACGACGCTCTCCTGGAAGGAAGACGTGGAGATGGCGCTCGACCGCTTGTTGGGGGCCGTACAGAAGGAACCAGCGCTGCGGCCGCTGTAAATGCCGGATGGGCCAACCCGCGGGGTTGGCCCATCCGTGTTTCACGTGAAACATGTGCCGTCGGCTCGACAGCTTCACCGACTACTCGGCGATGAAGTCCTCGAGGTCACGGACGATCGCGGCCTTCGGCTTCGCGCCGACGATGGTCTTGGCGACCTCTCCGCCCTGGTAGACGTTCAGCGTCGGGATGGACATGACGCCGTACTTGGCGGCCGTACCCGGGTTCTCGTCGATGTTGAGCTTGACGACCTCGATCTTGTCGCCGTACTCGGCGGCGATCGCTTCGAGGGACGGCGCGATCTGGCGGCACGGACCGCACCAGGCGGCCCAGAAGTCCACCAGTACGGGCTTGTCGCTCTTGAGGACGTCCTGCTCGAAGGAGTCGTCGGTCACATTCTTCAGGGTGCCGGCCACGGCGGGCTCCTTAACTGGTTGGTGCGTGGGGCGGATGGAGGTCAGACAGAGGTCTTCTCGGGCTCGGCCTGCTCCTCGTCCGCAAGGGCGGAGAGGAAGCGCTCGGCGTCGAGGGCGGCGGAGCAGCCGGTGCCGGCCGCGGTGATCGCCTGCCGGTAGGTGTGGTCGACCACGTCACCGGCGGCGAAGACTCCGGTGAGGTTGGTGCGGGTCGAGGGGGAGGCGACCTTGAGGTAGCCCTCCTCGTCGAGGTCGAGCTGGCCCTTGAAGAGTTCGGTGCGAGGGTCGTGGCCGATTGCGATGAACAGGCCGGTGACCGCCAGGTCCGAGAGTTCGCCGGTCTTGAGGTTGCGCAGCTTCAGGCCCGAGAGCTTGGGGTCGCCCTGGATCTCGGCGACCTCGCTGTCCCAGACGAACTTGATCTTCGGGTCGGCGAAGGCGCGCTCCTGCATCGCCTTGGAGGCGCGCAGGGTGTCCCGGCGGTGGACGATCGTCACGGACTTGGCGAAGCGGGAGAGGAAGGTGGCCTCCTCCATCGCGGTGTCACCGCCGCCGATCACGGCGATGTCCTGGTCCTTGAAGAAGAAGCCGTCACAGGTGGCGCACCAGGAGACGCCGCGGCCGGAGAGCGCGTCCTCGTTCGGCAGGCCGAGCTTGCGGTGCTGCGAGCCGGTGGTGACGATGACGGCCTTCGCCTTGTGCACGGTGCCGGCGGTGTCCGTGACGGTCTTGATGTCACCGGTCAGGTCGACGGAGACGATGTCGTCGGGGACGAGTTCGGCGCCGAAGCGCTCGGCCTGGGCGCGCATGTTGTCCATGAGCTCGGGGCCCATGATGCCGTCCCGGAAGCCGGGGAAGTTCTCCACGTCGGTGGTGTTCATCAGGGCGCCACCGGCGGTGACGGCGCCCTCGAACACCAGCGGCTTCAGCGACGCGCGCGCGGTGTAGAGCGCCGCCGTGTAGCCGGCGGGCCCGGAGCCGATGATGATCACGTTACGGACGTCGCTCACGGCTTGGTTCCTCGTCTCTGGACTGCGTCGTCGGACCGGTGGGAGCCCCTCTCAGAACTCTCACCCCACCCAACGGATCCTAAGGGGCGCGCATTCCCGCTGTGTCCGGGCACACGGAGACGCGACACCGTACGGGATACCACGCAGGACGGAGACGAAGCGTGTGCGCTCAGGGGCGAATGTAGGAGTGCGTCAGGAGAACCCTCGCCTTGGCCGACGAAGGATGACTCACACAGGACGCATCCACGATGTACGCGGTTACCCGGGTGCTGCTGCCGGAGGTGTCGGGCAGGACCACGAGCAAGGCGGTCTTCCCCTCGTAGCGGCCCTGCTCCGTGGCGAGCGCCGCGTCCTTCCGTCCGATGCCCTCCTGGACACAGTCCGGGACCGTGGGCGTCTTGAAGACCCTGGGCTGGTCGGTGCCACCCTTGACTCCGAGGCTGTGCGGAGCGTGCGAGCCGCTCCCCGTCGTTTCCTCGAGGAGACCGGTGACCTGGGTCTCCAACTTGGCCTCGGAGAAGGTGTCCCCGGCGGACTCACGGTTGCCGGCCTGAGGAGTGGAGGTCTTGCCGTCGTCGAGCGTTGACAGCAGAACGGAACCGAGGCCCAGAGCGGCGACGGTGAACACGGTGCCCAGGATGGCGACCCTGCGGCGTCCGCCCCTCTTGCGGTCCTTGCGGCCCGGGCCGGTGGTGGCGGTGCGGGCGTGCCCGGTGGGACGGTCCGCTGCTGCCGATGTTTCACGTGAAACATGTGCGCTGTCGTCGGTGTCGTCCGATGAACGGGATGCACCGATGAGTGCCGGGGCATCCGTGTCCTCGGGTGCCGTCGCGTCCAGCAGTGCCTCCGCCGCGAGGGCGGCGTCGATCCGTCCCGCGACATCGGCGGGCATGCGCGGCGGGCCCGGCAGCGTGCCGAGCAGCCCCCGGATCTCCTCCAGCGA
Source organism: Streptomyces sp. NPDC047043 (assembly GCF_040644055.1). Lineage (NCBI taxonomy): Bacteria > Bacillati > Actinomycetota > Actinomycetes > Kitasatosporales > Streptomycetaceae > Streptomyces > Streptomyces sp. NPDC047043. The sequence continues at coordinate 46,989 of NZ_JBEYVO010000019.1, read as the reverse complement.
CGCGTAGACGTCCCCGCAGAGCTCGCAATCGTCCAGGTGCTGTTGTACGTCGGCGGTCCGGGACGGCGGGAGGAGGCCTTCGGTGAGGTCGGAGATCTCGGCGACGTCCGGGTGTCCGGCCATGTCCGTCGTGGATGTCACGCTCGCCCACCTCCGCCCTTCACAGCAGCTGAATCGCTTTGCCCGGTATCGCGTGGACCGGCAGTCGGTGGTCCCGCTGCCGGTGGGACGGATGTCCCCTGAGTCCGGTTCCGCCCCTCGCCCCGTTCTTTGCCGCCACCGGCGTTTTCCGGCCGCAGATGAGTGAGGAGGGGCAGAAGTCTGGCTCTGCCGCGAGCGCAGCGGCTCTTCACCGTGCCGGTGGGGACGTCGAGCACGCGGGCGGCTTCGGCGACCGGGTATCCCTGCATGTCCACAAGGACGAGCGCGGCGCGCTGGTCGTGGGGAAGCGTGCCCAGGGCCTCCAGCAGCTGCCGGTGCAGATCGTTGCGCTCAGCGGGAGCCGATGCCTCCTCGTGCGGCTCCAGCAACTGCTCCAGCCGCTCTGTGTCGTCGACCGGGGAGGTCTTCCGCGAGGCCGCCTTCCGTGCACGGTCGAGGCACGCGTTCACCGTGATCCGGTGCAGCCACGTCGTGACGGCCGACTGGCCGCGGAAGGTGTGGGCGGCCCGGTAAGCGGACACAAGGGCGTCCTGAACGGCGTCAGCGGCCTCCTCGCGGTCGCCCAGCGTCCGCAGGGCCACCGCCCACAATCGGTCGCGATGACGCCGTACGAGCTCGCCGAAGGCGTCGGGGTCGCCCTCTACATGGCGGGCCAGGAGGTCCTGATCGCTTGCGTCGCCGTATGCGGTCTCATCTGCCATCGGACCCCCTCCCCTGGGATGTGGTGCGTTGTCAGCCGGTGAACTTCACGTCGGTGACGGCCTGCTTGTAACCGGCGCTGCTGTAGGAGTCCCCGGGCGCCTTCGGCACGTCCGTGATCCACAGCAAGACGTACTGGGTCTTCGGCTTCTTCGAGGCCTTCACCGTGAGAGAGGTGCCGCTCGTGGTCGCGGTTCCGATCTCCTCCATCCCGTCGACCGAAGTCGCGGGGGACAGCGAGTCGGTGGCGTACAGGTGGACCGTCGTGTGGTTGCCCCCGTACCGGAGCCCTATGGTCGCCGTCGAGATCGTCTGGGCCGAGCCGAGCTCGTAGACGATGCCCACGCCCGGCTTGTACGGCGCGAGCTTGGGACCGGCGTTGTAGCTCTTGGTCCGCCAGTAGGTCGAACTGTTGCTGTCGTACGTGTTCTTGACGTCCTCGGGGGCTTGAAGCGAGCCCTCGACGGCGTACTCCTGCGCGTTCTCGATCGTGATCGACTTGACCGGCTTCGTGTTGCCGCCGTTCTTGTCGTTCCCGTCCGTCGTCTGCGTCTTGTTGGTGTCGTCCGACTTGTTGCCGCTGTCCATGAGGGCGTCGGCGAGCTGCCAACTGCCCAGGCCCAGCGCGGCGATCAGGAGGGCCGAGACAGCCCACTTCAGGGCCTTGCCGGTGCGGCTCTGCAGGGGGGCCGGAGGAGCCGGCACGGGCTGCGTGGCGCCGGGGTGCGGTGCGGGGCGGCCGTAGGTGCCCTGCTGGTACGTCGTGCGCTGGTACTCCGGCGGCGCGGTGAAGGCGGGCTCCGGCGGGCGGATGCGGGGCATCTCGCCGACTGCCTTCACCAGCTCCTCCGGCGTCGTGCACGGGGACTCGTGACGGGACGCGGTGGCCCCGTCGTTGGCGAGCGCGCGCATGGAGAGCTCGGACAGGCCCCTGTGGACTCCGGCACGCACCTGGTCGGGTGCGATGAGGCCGACGTCCTTGGGAAGACCGGACAGGCCGTACGCGTCGCTCTCGTACGGCCAGCGCTGGGTCAGTCCCGCATACAGGAGCGCGCCGACCGCCTCCGTGTCGGTGCGCTGCGGGGTGTCTGAACTGATGCCGCGCAGCGCGGCGTTGACGGCGAGTCCGCGGATGCGCCACTGACCGCTGGAAGTTCGCAGTACAGCGTTGGGGTTCAGCCGCAGATGGGCGAGTCCCTCGCGGTGCGCTGCAGCCATCGCGGAGGCGATCTGACTGACCATCTGGTAGGCGTCGTGCGGCTCCAGCGGACCGGAGGCGAGCAGCGTGGTCAGCTCGACGGCGTCGGGCAGCCACTCGTGGACGACGTAGACGAGGTCGTTCTCCTCGACGGCGTCGAGTACCTGGACGAAGCGGGGATCACCCAGCAGCGCCGAGGAACGGGCCGCCGCCAGGACGGATCGTGCCCGCGAATGGTCCGCCGGCAGGATGTGAACGCCGACGGCACGCCGGAGTTTCTCGTCCACCGCACGCCAGCTGCTGAATCCGTCCAGACGGGTGACGCACTCCTCGAGCCGGTACCGTCTGGCCAGCTTGTGACCGCTGTGCAGCTCGGGCGGTGAGGCCTTCCCGGGACCCTCGGTCCCGCCACTCCCCTGTGCCTCGTCGATCTCCGTGTCCCGCTCCCGGTTCTGGGCCACCCCGTCGGCCGTGGACTGGTCCGCCTGTGCGGTCAGCGGCTCGTCGCCGCTGTTGTCTGCCACGTCGACGGCAGCCGTGCTCCGTTCTGCCACCGTCGTTCCTGCCTCCCCATTCATTGCGCGCCGACCGACATCCGTGCGCGCTGTCCGACGCCGAAACCAATTGTGCCCACAGTCCGCCGCTATGCACGACACACGGTGGCGGACGATGGTTGTGCGCGTACCCCGGCCTCAGCGTCCCAGACGCCCGCGGACCATGCCGACCAGCGAATTCAGTTCCTCGATGCGCATCTTGCGGGCGGCGACGAAGAAGATCCCGAGAAGGACCACCCCGCCGGCGACAAGTGCCGCGAAGGATCCGACGACACCCTGGCCGAGCGTGTGGCCGATCCCGTAGCAGGCCGCGCCGCTCAGAGCGGCCGCGGGCACCGAGGCGATGCAGAGCCTGGCGTACGTCCGCAGGACACGGGCACCGTCCAGGTCGCCGCCCAGCCGCTTGCGCAGCCGGTTCCAGGCCACACCGACGCCGATGGCGTAGGCGAGGCCGTAGGAGGCGGCCATGCCCGCCACGGCCCAGCGAGGCGGCAGCACGAAGTAACACAGCGCCGAGGCACCCGCATTGACGGCGGCCACGATGACCGTGTTGTAGAAGGGCGTCCGGGTGTCCTCGTAGGCGTAGAACGCACGCAGGACGACGTACTGCACGGAGTACGGGATCAGGCCGAGGGCGAAAGCCATCAGCATGAAGCCCATGTTCGTGGCCTCGCTGATGCCCGAGGAGCCGAAGATCAGCGTGCACATCGGGATGCCGAGGGCGAGGAAACCGAAGGCGATCGGCACGATGGCGACGGCCGTGGTGCGCAGGCCCTGGGAGATGTCGTCGCGGACGGCGCCGCCGTCGTCCTCCGCCGCCGAGCGCGAGATGCGCGGCAGCAGGGCGGCCATCAGGGAGACAGTGATGATGGCCTGCGGCAGGCCCCAGATCAGCTGGGCGTTGGCGTAGGCGGCGAAGCCGGTGCCGTCGACGGGCGAGGCCTTGCCGGCCGAGGTGGACAGCTGTGAGACGACGATCGCGCCGGCCTGATTGGCGAGGACGAACAGGACGGTCCACTTGGCCAGCGTCACGGCCTTGCCGAGGCCGTGGCCCCTCCAGTCGAAGCGCAGCCGCAGCCGGAAGCCGGTCTCCCGCAGATACGGGATCATCGCCAGCGCCTGGACGACGAGGCCGAGCAGCACGCCGATGCCGAGGAGCCGCTGGCCCTCCGGCGGGATGTTCGTGACCTTCATGCCGGAGTCGGCCGCGGTGCCGTACACCCACATGAACATGCCGAGCGTCACGATGATGACGATGTTGTTGAGGACCGGCGTCCACATCATCGCGCCGAACTTCCCGCGGGCGTTGAGGATCTGCCCCATCACCACGTGGACACCCATGAAGAAGATCGAGGGCAGGAAGTAGCGGACGAAGGTGATGCCGACCTCGTTGGCCGCCGGGTCACTGGCCACCGAGTCGGACAGGAGGCGGATCAGGAACGGGGCGCCGAGGACAGCGAGTGCGGTCAGCACACCGAGGGCCACCATGACCAGGGTCAGCAGCCGGTTGGCGTACGCCTCGCCGCCGTCCTCGTCCTCCTTCATGGCGCGCACGAGCTGCGGCACGAACACGGAGTTGAGGCCGCCGCCGACGGTCAGGATGTAGATCATCGTCGGCAGCTGGTAGGCGACCTGGAAGGTGTCACCGAGCAGACCGACGCCGAGCGCCGAGACGATCAGCGCCGAGCGGATGAAGCCGGTGAGGCGGGAGACCATCGTGCCGGCCGCCATCACCGCGCTGGACTTGAGCAGACCCGAGGCCTTTCCGCCCTTCTTCGCCGCAGCGGGAGCCGGCGCAGGAGTCGGCGCCGGGGCCGGGGCTGCGGCGGGTGTGGCGCCGAGGTTCAGGGTCTGGTCGGCCGGGGGCGTGGGGGCCGTCGGAGCCTGGTGCTGCGGCGCCGGTGACGGCCCGCCCGGGGCGGCTGCCGGACCAGGTACCGACGGGGGATCCGACGGCAGGTATCCGCCCTGCTGCTGGTCGCGGAAGAGGTGCGCGAACGCGTCCGGCTCATGGCGCTGCTCGCCGGCCTGGCTGACGAGGTCGTCGACGCCCACGAACTGGGTCGTCCTGGGGTCGTCGCCGTACGGCAGGTACTGGGTCGGGCCCTCCGGCTCCGGAGCCGGCGTCTGGGCCCACATGCGCGGGTCGGGGGCGTACGGCGACTGGGGCGGCTGGGCGTACAGGGGCTGCTGAGGCTGGTACGTGCCCGGGGGCGGCGGGGGGTGCGCGGCGCGGTCGTAGAGCGCCTCGGCGACCGGGTCCTGGGCGGCGAGGTCCTGGGACCGGTAGGGGTCCTGGTCGTAGGCGTCCTGGAGGTACATGTCGGCCGGCGGCTGCGGCGGTACCTGGCCGGGCTCGGGCGGCGGGCCCTCGGGGCGGCCCGAGCTGCCCGCGGCCCGGCCGCGGTCACCGTCGTACGGCGCGTTCATGGTTACCCCACCTCATCGTCCCCGGCCCACCGGCCACGACATCGCTCAACGGTCCACTCTCTCACCCGTGCCGGACGGGTCGACGCTTTCCGCTGCGGTGTCCGGTGTCGGGTCACTCGGCTGCTCCGGGTCGTCTGCCCGGGCATCGATGCCGGACTCCTCCTTCAGACGGTCCTCGGGGTCCTCCGGGTTCTCCGGCCCGTCGGCGCCCTCGCCCGCCTCGTCGGGACCGTCCTCGTCGGCCTCGCGGGCGGCGGCCCGCTTGCGCTGGGTGTACATGCGGAAGCCGGCGAGGACGAGCAGGAGGAAGCCACCGCCGATGACCAGCATCACGGTGGCCGTGAACTCGGTGACCTTCACGTCGAACCTGACGGGGTCGCCGTACTTCTGGCCGTCCTGCGTGTACAGCTGGGCGACGACCGTCGCCTGGCCGTTGGCCTTCGCGGACGTGGTGAACTTCACCGTCTGGCTGTGCCCGCCGGAGACCGCCACGGGCTGTTCGTCGTAGTCCTCGCCGCCGATCTGGAGGCGGGTGGGGCTCGTCGAGGTGAGTCGCAGTGTCAGGTGGTCGACGCCCTGCACCAGGTTGTTCTGCACGGTGACGGGGATCGTGGCGCTGCGTCCGGACAGCTTGGTGTCGGACTTGTCGATCAGCTTGACCTGGTTCTTGAGCTCGTTGAGATGTGCCTCGACGCTGGTGCGGAAGTTCTCCGCGTCGGTCGGGCGGCCGCGCCAAGACGAGGACATCTCGCGGTTCATGGCCCGGCCGAAGGGGGTCACCACCCGGGACTCGTCGGTGAGGATCACCCTGAAGTTGTCGAGCTTGTCCTGTGTGGTGCCGATCTCCGCGAAAGCCGAGCGCGGCAGCTCCTGCCTGCGCAGCGACGAGGGGTACGCGGACGTCGACGGCACCTTCGTCGTGGCACCCGGATCCGGCTTGTCCTTGGCGGCCGACGTGAGCTTCTGGACCTCGGACCAGTTCCCGCTCTGGAGGTCCGTCAGTGCCTCGGCCATCGCCTGGGCCTGGCGCGTCGTCGGCACGCGCTGCGGGGCGACGACGATGCTGCGCTGCTTGTCGCTCTGGGCGTTGAGGGTCAGGCTCTGGGCGAGGAACTGCTGCACGGCGAGTGTGGATGCGGACGCCTTCGTGAGATCGCCCTGGAACACCGTCGACAGGCGCGCGTCCGCGACCACGGCTGTGGTGCCGCCGCCGATCGGGCGGGCCGCCGAGGGGGTGTAGGGCAGGCCGCCGGTCTCCTGGAGGCTGTCACTGCGCGCGATCACCTTGTCGGCGCCGGCCGAGGTGGCGACCTTGACGATCGACGGGTCGACGGCGCCCTCCACCGGCCAGGCGAAGTCGGTGCTCGGCGTCACGTGGAGGACCGTCTTCACCGTGGTGGCTGCGACGTCGGTGGCTTCCTTGAGATGGCTCAGCGAGCCGGTGACGCTCGTGCCGTTGTGGGCGAGGGAGGCCAGGTCGGGGTCGGCGAAGGGCAGGGCGACGACCTCCTGGCCGGCCACCGTGTCCTGCAGCTCGGCGAGCCACTGCTTGGCGATCGCCTGGTGCGTGCCCGCCGTGGTGGCGCCGCTGTCGGTCCGGACCTTGTAGCTGCGGGTCATCGCGTCGACCGAGGCCAGCAGGTCCGGGTCGATCACCCAGGTGACGTCGAGGTCCTTGCCCAGCGACAGCATCTCGTCCAGACGGCCGCCCGGGGAGATCTCCTTCGCGAGGTCGTCGTTGAGGAAGACCGGCGTCTGCTGCTCGTTCGACCCCGTCTCCGCCGTCATGTGGACGGTCGAGATGAGCGGCCACAGGAACGTCGTCCTGGTCTTCGTGTCGGCCTCGTCGGGCTGCCACGGCAGGAAGGTCTGCCGGCTGCCGAGGACCTGGTTCCACGGCTGCGCGGAGGTCTGGCCGGACAGCGAGACGGCGAACTGGTAGACGCCGTCGGCGCCGAGGTCCAGCTTGTCGACCGGTACGGAGATGCTGAAGTGCTCGGCGACCCCCGGAGTGAGCTTGGAGAACTTCTCGACGTACTTGCCGCCGACCTCAGGGGCCGCCGCACCCTGGACGTCGTCGCTGTCCCTGACGACGCTGTCGACAGCCGAGCGCGTGTTCAGCCGGGGGCCCACGCGCAGTCCCACATGGGCGCCGGTGACCGTCTGTTTGCCGTTGTTGGTCACCGTGCCCGACACGGTCACGGTGTCCCCGTCCGTGGGGACGCCGGGGCTGAGCGAGTCGAGGGCTACGGCCACCGAGCCCGAGCCGGAGGCGTCCTTCAACGACGCCTGGCCGACTGCTGCAGCGGAACCGGCTGTGGGCAGCTGGAGCAGCCCGGCCAGCAGAGGCGCCCCTGCGAGCAGTGCTCCGGTGCGCCGCAGCCAGCGGCGGGCAGGTGAGGGACTCGTCCTCAGGAAGTCTGCCGCCTCGGCCACGCGCTCGCCCGTCCCTCGTCGTCGTCAGTGGTCGTCGGAATGTGCGTCCACGCATGGTAACGATGCGCGCTGAGGGTAAGTGCCGCGGACCGGTCCACAAGATCGGGGGGACAGCGCCCTGGAGTCCAGTATGTGCGCGTATAAGGAGAAGCACCTTCGTACGTGCGCAAAGGCTTGGCTTGCGCACCTTGGGGCGGATGCGTCCAAGCGTAGATGTGCACGTTCAATGGAGGCGCTCGCCGTCGCCCGGGCCACGTACCCTCTTCTGTTGTGCCGAACGCCAACGAAGCCACTTCCAGTGCCCTGAGTCAGGAGCAGCTCCGCGTGCCGAGTGAACCGCTGCGAGTCGCCCCTGTCGCCGACGACCTCGCCCGCCGCTTCCAGGAGGCCGGGTTCTCACTCGCGCTGGTCGGCGGCTCGGTCCGGGACGCACTGCTCGGCCGGCTCGGCAACGACCTCGACTTCACGACCGACGCACGCCCCGAGGACGTTCTCAAGATCGTCCGGCCGTGGGCGGACGCCGTGTGGGAGGTTGGCATCGCCTTCGGCACGGTCGGGGCCCAGAAGGACGGCTTCCAGATCGAGGTGACGACCTACCGGTCGGAAGCCTATGACCGGACCTCGCGCAAGCCCGAGGTGTCGTACGGCGATTCCATCGAGGAAGACCTCGTCCGGCGTGACTTCACGGTGAACGCCATGGCGCTGGCGCTGCCGGAGAAGAAGTTCATCGACCCGCACGGCGGACTCGACGACCTCGCGGCGCGAGTGCTGCGTACTCCGGGCACGCCTGAGGCGTCCTTCTCCGACGACCCGCTGCGGATGATGCGGGCCGCGCGATTCGCCGCGCAGCTCGACTTCGAGGTGGCTCCCGAGGTCGTGACAGCGATGAAGGAGATGGCCCGGCGGATCGAGATCGTCTCGGCGGAGCGGGTACGGGACGAGCTGAACAAGCTGATCCTGTCTTCCAACCCGCGTAAGGGTCTGACGCTGTTGGTCGACACCGGCCTTGCCGACCACGTGCTGCCCGAACTGCCGGCCCTGCGGCTGGAGAGCGACGAGCACCACCGCCACAAGGACGTCTACGAGCACACGCTGATCGTCCTGGAGCAGGCGATCGCGCTGGAGGAGAACGGCCCCGACCTGACCCTCCGACTGGCCGCGCTCCTGCACGACATCGGCAAACCCCGCACGCGCCGCTTCGAGAAGGACGGCCGGGTCTCGTTCCACCACCACGAGGTGGTCGGGGCGAAGATGACGAAGAAGCGCATGACCGCGCTCAAGTACTCCAACGAACTGGTGAAGGACGTCTCACGCCTGGTCGAGCTCCACCTGCGCTTCCACGGCTACGGCACCGGTGAGTGGACGGACTCGGCGGTCCGCCGCTATGTCCGTGACGCCGGCCCGCTCCTCGGTCGCCTCCACAAGCTGACCCGCTCGGACTGCACGACACGGAACAAGCGCAAGGCGGCGGCGCTGTCGCGCGCGTACGACGGCCTCGAGGAGCGCATCGCTCAACTCCAGGAGCAGGAGGAGCTGGACGCGATCCGCCCGGATCTCGACGGCAACCAGATCATGGAGATCCTGGACGTCGGGCCTGGGCCGGTCATCGGCCGTGCGTACAAGCACATGCTGGAACTGCGGCTGGAGAACGGACCTATGGGGTACGACGCGGCGGTGGCTGCGCTCAAGGAGTGGTGGGCGGAGCAGAGCTGAGCCTGCGGAGCGGGGTGATGTTTCACGTGAAACATCACCCCTGATCCATGAAGGCGTGGTGCCGGATGCGCTGAGGGGCGGTGTTTCACGTGAAACACCGCCCCTCAGCGCGTACCGGCTCCGGTGTTACTTGGTTTCCTTCAGGCAGAGCACCACGTCGTGGCCGCCGCCGTACTGGATGTACGAGATCGTCGCCGCCGTGACGGCCTCGCACTTGCTGTCGTCGCTGGAACCGTCGAATTTCTGCACGACCTCGTACTGGGCGTCAGTGGAAGAGCAGTCGACTTCCTTGAGGTCAGGGTTGGTGTTGGAACCGTCGTTGTGCATGCAGGAGCCCACCGACGTCGTCTCCGCGTCGTCGCGGGTCAGGAACCAGCCAGCGCCGAACTTGAGGAGGCCGACGATGACGGCGACGACGATGATGCCGATGAAGCGTATGGCCTTCTTACCGAGGCGTCGGCCGGTCGGGGCGGGGGCCGGAACCGGTGCGCCCTGGTTGGGGAACGGTGCGTACGGCGCCTGCTGGGGAACCCCCGGCTGACCGGGCTGCGGCTGGCCACCCTGGGGCGGGTACGGGGCCTGGCCCTGGGGCTGGCCGTAGGGCTGCTGGCCCTGTGCGAACGGGTTCTGGCCCTGGGGCGGCGGAGTGGTCACTGAGGGGTCCCCCTAGAACAGGTAGGTGAGCGGCGCACATAAGAGGCGCATAAGACGCAGGTAAGTTACAGGCCCTCACTGACACTTCTGCGCCTAGGGGGAACTCTGTGGCTTTGATGTGACACTTACCGACGTTCAAAGCGGGCCATAGCCACAGCAACTGCCCCGTAGATAACGGCAACTGTGACCACCAGCGTCACTGAGCGGCCGTCAGGTGGGAGCATCAGCGCGGCCGCCGCGGCGGCGCCGACGAAGGCGATGTTGAACAGGACGTCGTAAACGGAGAAGATGCGCCCGCGGAAGCCGTCGTCGACCGAGGACTGCACGACCGTGTCCGTCGCGATCTTCGCGCTCTGGGTGGTCAGGCCGAGGACGAACGTCGCGACCAGCATGGGGGCGATGGCGAACGGGAGGCCGAGGGCGGGCTCAAGGACCGCTGCAGCCGCGGCGCACACGACGATCCAGCGTATCGGGCCGAGTCGACCCGCCGCCCAGGGGGTCACCACGGCCGCCGCGAAGAAGCCGGCGGCGGAAGTCCCCAACGCCAGCCCCAGCAGGCGCAATCCGTCGTCCGTGTTGGAGGAGAAGGCGTACCGGCACAGCATCAGCAGCATCACCAGCAGGGCGCCGTAGCAGAACCGCATCAGGGTCATCGCCGCGAGCGCCCACGCGGCCGCCCGGCGTGGCGGAGAGGCGAGGTGACGTACACCCGCTGTGAGGTCGTGGGCCGTTCCGGCGAGTGCAATGGTCAGCTTCGGCTGTACCAACTCGGCGTCCGGCCCCAGCAGTTCCGGTGCCAGGCGCAGTGAGGCGAGTGCCGCGCACAGGTACAGGACGGCGCCGAGCAGCACCACGGCGGCGTCGGAGTCCGCCACCACCAGCCGTACGACGAAGGCGAGCCCGCCGCCCGCGGTCGCGGCGAGCGTACCGGCTGTCGGGGAAAGGGAGTTGGCCATCACCAGGCGTTCGTCGTCGACGACGCGTGGCAGCGCGGCGGACAGTCCGGCCAGGACGAAGCGGTTGACGGCGGTGACGCACAGCGCGGAGACGTAGAAGAGCCAGTCCGGGACGTGACTGAGGATCAGAACGGCCGTTGCCGACGCCATCACGGCGCGCAGGAGGTTGCCGTAGAGGAAGACCTGGCGGCGGCGCCAGCGGTCGAGGAGGACGCCGGCAAAAGGGCCTACGAGGGAGTACGGGAGCAACAGGACGGCCATTGCGGAGGCGATCGCGGTGGCCGAGGTCTGCTTCTCCGGTGAGAAGACGACGTAGGCGGCGAGCGCAACCTGGTAGACACCGTCGGCGCCCTGGGAGAGCAGCCGCACGGAGAGCAGTCGTCGGAAGTTCCGGAAGCGGAGCAGAACGCACAGGTCACGGACGACGGCCATGGGGCACAGCCTCACATACGGGGAGGGTCCCCGGGGTGTACACCCCGGGGACCCTCGACGCCCTGGCAGGAGCAGTTTTGTCAGCGCTTAGCGCTCGACCTCACCCTTGATGAACTTCTCGACGTTCTCGCGGGCCTCGTCGTCGAAGTACTGGACCGGCGGGGACTTCATGAAGTAGCTGGAGGCCGACAGGATCGGGCCGCCGATGCCGCGGTCCTTGGCGATCTTCGCGGCGCGCAGGGCGTCGATGATGACACCCGCGGAGTTCGGGGAGTCCCAGACCTCGAGCTTGTACTCCAGGTTCAGCGGGACGTCACCGAAGGCGCGGCCCTCGAGGCGGACGTACGCCCACTTGCGGTCGTCGAGCCAGGCGACGTAGTCGGACGGGCCGATGTGGACGTTCTTCTCGCCGAGGTCCCGGTCGGGGATCTGGGAGGTGACGGCCTGCGTCTTGGAGATCTTCTTGGACTCGAGGCGGTCGCGCTCGAGCATGTTCTTGAAGTCCATGTTGCCGCCGACGTTCAGCTGCATCGTGCGGTCCAGGACCACGCCGCGGTCCTCGAACAGCTTCGCCATCACACGGTGCGTGATGGTCGCGCCGACCTGCGACTTGATGTCGTCACCGACGATCGGGACGCCCGCCGCGGTGAACTTGTCCGCCCACTCCTTGGTGCCAGCGATGAAGACCGGAAGGGCGTTGACGAAGGCGACCTTGGCGTCGATGGCGCACTGGGCGTAGAACTTCGCCGCGTCCTCGGAGCCGACGGGCAGGTAGCAGACGAGGACGTCGACCTGCTTGTCCTTGAGGACCTGGACGACGTCGACCGGCTCCTCGGCGGACTCCTCGATGGTGAGGCGGTAGTACTTGCCGAGGCCGTCGAGGGTGTGGCCGCGCTGAACCGTGACACCGGTGGTGGGCACGTCGGCGATCTTGATGGTGTTGTTCTCGGAGGCGCCGATCGCGTCCGCGAGGTCGAGGCCGACCTTCTTGGCGTCGACGTCGAAGGCGGCGACGAACTCGACGTCACCAACGTGGTAGTCGCCGAACTGGACGTGCATCAGGCCGGGGACCTTCGACGCCGGGTCGGCGTCCTTGTAGTACTCGACTCCCTGCACCAGCGACGCGGCGCAGTTGCCCACACCGACGATGGCTACGCGAACCGAACCCATTCCGGTTGCTCCCTGTGTGTACGAGTGAGGCCCCGACTGGGCTCTCACGTGGCGGTGTCGTCGGGCGTATCCGGACCGGGGGTGTCCCCGGGCCGGGGCAGGACGCCCGGCGCTCCATTGGTGTTGTCATGCTCAGCGGGCCCCCCGGAGGCGGAACCACGAAGGTCCCGTCCGGCCCGCTCGCTCTCGATGAGCTCGTTCAGCCAGCGCACTTCGCGCTCCACGGACTCCATCCCGTGGCGCTGGAGCTCAAGCGTGTAGTCGTCGAGGCGCTCCCTGGTACGCGCGAAGGAGAGGCGCATCTTCTCCAGACGCTCCTCCAGCCGGCTGCGGCGGCCTTCCAGCACCCGCACGCGTACGTCGCGCGACGTCTGCCCGAAGAAGGCGAAGCGGGCGGCGAAGTGCTCGTCCTCGTACGCGTCCGGGCCCGTCTGCGAGAGCAGTTCCTCGAAGTGCTCCTTACCTTCCGCCGTCAACCGGTAGACGATCTTGGCGCGTCGTCCTGCGAGTGGTGCGGCGAGTGCGTCCTCAGGAGCGTTCCCCGACTCCTCGATCAACCAGCCGTTGGCGACCAGCGTCTTGAGGCACGGGTAGAGCGTCCCGTAGCTGAAGGCACGGAACACACCCAGTGATGTATTGAGCCGCTTGCGCAGCTCATAGCCGTGCATCGGGGACTCGCGGAGCAGGCCGAGTACGGCGAATTCGAGGATCCCGGAACGCCGGCTCATCCCCTCGCCTCCTCGTCTTATCTCGCTCCGATGTATCGACTCGATACATCACGACGATAGAACGGCCTTCCGGATGCGACAAGTGGGGAGACGGTGAACGGGATCACATCACTTATTCATCCGAGGCAAGTTGCCTGTTTTGGGGTGAACTTCGAAGCTCGGTGTGGTTTGACGGTGCGTAGTCTGTGCGCCATGCACACCACCGGGAGCCGAGTGACGCGAGGGGGCGTCGGCGTCCCAGGTGCTGTACGGATGAATGCGGGATCGACCACATCCGTACTTCGGGGGGACCGGAAACCAGCCGCCGTTTCCAGGCGCGCAAAGGTGCGCCTGCCCGAGGAGTAGTCGTTCGATGAGCGAGCACCGTCGCAAACCGCCGCAGCCGCAGGGAGGCGGACGTGCCGCGGCCCGACGCGGCCAGTCCGGCTCGTCCTCCGGCCGCCGCGCGGCACCGCGAGGCGCCACCGGGTCCCCGGCCGATTACGGACTGGGCCAGGGGTCGACTGACGAGGAACGGCCGTACGGCGGCCGTGCCGAAGCCCGCCGCGCGGCACAGAGAAGTGGGGGCGGTCGCCGCAGAGCGCCCGAACCCGTCCGGGGCCGGGGGCGCGCGGCGCCTCCCGGCAAGAAGCGGATCATCGACTATCCGCGGGCGGGCAAGTACGGCGCGGCGCGCTGGCTGCCGTCGTGGAAGCTGGTGGCCGGCCTGTTCATCGCGTTCTTCGGCAGCGTCGTGGCCGTCGCAGGCATCGCCTACGCCATGGTGGGTGTTCCGGACCTCGCGAAGACCGCGAAGGCTCAGAACAACGTCTTCTACTGGTCCGACGGCAGCGAGATGGTCGCCACGGGTGGTGAGACGAACCGTCAGATCGTCAACCTCTCGCAGATCCCGAAGAACATGCAGTACGCCGTCATCTCGCAGGAGAACAAGACCTTCTACACCGACAGCGGCATCGACCCGAAGGGCATCGCCCGCGCCATGTTCAACATGGCCAGGGGCGGTGAGACGCAGGGTGGCTCCACCATCACGCAGCAGTACGTGAAGAACGCGATGCTGGACGACCAGTCCCAGACGATCTCGCGGAAGTTCAAGGAGATCTTCGTCTCGATCAAGGTGGGCACCACCAAGTCGAAGGACGAGATCATGGCCGGCTACCTGAACTCCGCGTACTACGGCCGCGGGGCTTACGGAATCCAGGCGGCCGCGCGTGCGTACTTCGGCAAGGACGCCGTCGACCTGAACGCCGGCCAGTGTGCCTTCCTGGCCGCGATGCTCAAGGGCGCCACGTATTACGACCCGGCGGGTGCGACGTCCCTCGACGCGTCCGCCACTCCCCAGGCCAACAGCAGGCGGGCCCTGGCGCAGATGCAGAACACCCTGGACAAGATGGTCGAGTACGGCCATCTGAGCGCCACGGATCGCGCCAAGTACACCAAGCTCCCCAAATGGCAGAACCCGCGCTCGAACAACGAACTGAGCGGTCAGGTCGGCTACCTCGTCGACCTCGCCAAGGCGTACCTGGTCAACAACACGACCATCTCCGCCGACGACCTGCAGCGGGGCGGCTATTCGATCTACACGACCTTTGACAAGAAAAAGGTCAAGGAGCTCGAGAAGTCGGTCGAGAACGTCCAGAAGACCAACATCAAGCCCAAGGAGCGCCCGAAGACGGACACCCACGTCCAGTTCGGCGGCGCCTCCGTCGAGCCGACGACCGGTGCCATCAAGGCCATCTACGGCGGTGAGGACGCGACCAAGCACTTCACCAACAACGCTGACGTGACCGGCGCCCAGATCGGTTCGACCATGAAGGCGTTCGTGCTCGCCGCGGCGATGAAGTGGGGTGTCAAGGACCCGAGCCTTGGAACGGAGCAGGCGCAGGACGAGCGCACCCAGGTCTCGCCACAGAGCCTGTACAGCGGCAAGAACAAGCTGAAGATCCAGGACTACGACAAAACGACCTGGAAGAACGAGAAGGGCGAGGAGTGGCTGCAGACCAACGACGGCAACGAGTCGTACGGCACTCCGCCCAAGTACCGGATCACCCTGCGTGAGGCGATGCGGGAATCGGTGAACTCCGCCTTCGTGCAACTCGGCATGGACGTCGGGTTGGACAAGGTCAAGGAGGCGGCGATGGACGCCGGCCTCAAGAAGGACAGCCTGGCGGGCACCAACTACCCGTCCTTCTCCATCGGTATCTCCGACCCGAGCGCGATCCGCATGGCGGGGGCATACGGCACCTTCGCGGCCAGCGGTGAGCGGCATGATCCGTTCTCCGTCACGAAGGTGACGAGCAAGGACGGCACGGTCTTCACGCACGAGGACAAGCCCGTTGAGGCGTTCACCCCGAAGGTCGCCGACAACGTCACCGACGTGCTGAGGACCGTGGTCGAGAAGGGCACGGGTACCAACGCCCAACTGCCCGGACGGCAGGTGGCCGGCAAGACCGGTACCACCGACGGCAACAAGTCCGCCTGGTTCGTCGGCTACACCCCGCAGCTGTCCACGTCGATCACGATGTTCCGGTATGACGACGACGAGACCAAGAAGAACCGCACCTTCCTGGAGATGTACGGAACGGGCGGCCAGAAGAAGATCCACGGTGCTTCGTTCCCGGCGCAGATCTGGCACGACTACATGGAAGAGGCGCTGCAGGGTACGCAGCCGAAGAACTTCCCGACACCCGAGCCCATCGGCGAGGTCATCAACGACGTCCCGAGCCCGACGCCGACTCCGACGCCCAGTGAGACGCTGACGAGCCCGACGCCGACTCCGACGCCCAGTGAGACGCTCACGAGCCCGACGCCCACGGCGAGCGAGTCCTGCAAGTTCAGCTGGCAGTGCACCGACACAGGTGGCACGGACACCGGAGGGACGGACGGAGGCGTGACGTCGACACCGACGGCCACGGAGACATCCGGAAACGGCAACACCAGAGGGAACGGCAATGGAGGTCTCTTCGGAGGCTCGACCGGCTAGCCGTCCAAATGCCCAGCACGGGTGTTTCACGTGAAACATCCACATGTTTCACGTGAAACGAGGGCCGCCGCACCTGAGTGGGTGCGGCGGCCCTCGGCGTATTCCTAGACATGTACGGCAGGATGTGCGGCATGCCCAGCGCAGAATCGACGCAAGCGAGCGTGCACGAGCCGGACCCGGTGCGGCCGACCAAGGAGGACGAGGTCGCCAGGTCCGGCAGCGAGCTGATCGGCGGCCCCCTCGGGCGGCGCGCCCTGCTCGGGACGTCCTGGTGGACTCCCGTCAGGGTCGTCGCGCTCGTCGCGATCGGCATGTTCGCCCTCGGCCTCGTCCAGAAGGCGCCCTGCTACAACGGCGCCTGGTTCTTCGGAGCCAGCTCGCAGTACACGAAGGCGTGCTACTCGGACATCCCGCACCTCTATCAGGGGCGCGGTTTCGCCGACGGTCTCGTGCCGTACTTCGACAAGCTGTCCGGCGACATGCCGTACCTCGAATACCCGGTGCTGACCGGTGTGTTCATGGAGGTCGCCTCCTGGCTCACGCCGGGCAGCGGCAGCATCCAGGACCAGGAACAGTGGTACTGGATGGTCAACGCCGGGATGCTCATGGTGTGCACGGCCGTCATCGCCGTGTGCGTGGCCCGTACGCACGCCCGGCGGCCCTGGGACGGTCTGCTGGTCGCCCTGGCGCCCGCTTTCGCACTGACCGCCACCATCAACTGGGACCTGCTGGCGGTCGCTCTGACGGCCGCAGCGATGCTGATGTGGTCCCGGGGCCGCTCCGTGGCCTTCGGAGTCCTCCTGGGGCTCGCCACGGCCGCCAAGCTCTATCCCGTCTTCCTGCTCGGCCCGCTGTTCCTGCTGTGCTGGCGTGCGGGCAAGTGGAGGGACTTCGGCAAGGCCCTGAGCGGAACGATCGTCGCCTGGCTCGTCGTGAACCTGCCGGTGATGCTCTTCGCCTGGGACGGCTGGTCGCAGTTCTACAAGTTCAGCCACGACCGGGGCGTGGACTTCGGGTCCTTCTGGCTGATCATGGCCCAGAACTCGACCGACCCCCTTACCACCGACACCGTGAACAACCTCGCCACGGCGCTGGTGGTGCTCTGCTGCGTGGGTATCGCGGTGCTCACGATGACCGCTCCACGCCGCCCGCGGTTCGCGCAGCTCGCGTTCCTGATCGTCGCGGCGTTCATCCTCACCAACAAGGTCTACTCACCGCAGTACGTCCTGTGGCTGGTCCCGCTGGCCGTGCTGGCCCGGCCCAAGTGGCGGGACTTCCTGATCTGGCAGGCGTGCGAGGTCGCGTACTTCCTCGGGATCTGGTTGTACCTCGCGTACACGACCAGCGGCGACGCCCACAAGGGACTGCCGCAGGACG
Source organism: Streptomyces sp. NPDC047043 (assembly GCF_040644055.1). Classification (NCBI taxonomy): domain Bacteria; kingdom Bacillati; phylum Actinomycetota; class Actinomycetes; order Kitasatosporales; family Streptomycetaceae; genus Streptomyces; species Streptomyces sp. NPDC047043. The sequence goes on along the minus strand of NZ_JBEYVO010000019.1, from coordinate 29,500 downwards.
GCTACCACTGGGCGATCGGCGTGCATCTGCTGGGGACGCTGTACCTGTGCGTCGTCGTCGTGCGCGACATCCTGATGCCGGAGCGGGATCCCGTACGCCGGGCCGGCGACGACGACCCGTCAGGGGGCGTGCTGGACGGGGCGGAGGACGTCTTCGTCCTCGGCGCGGCGTCTCATCCACCGCGGCACGCGGCCTACTTCGAGGGGTCGCAGGTGGAGTGGGGCAATCCCGGAACGGCGTCGTCCACGGACAGTTCGCTCTGAGCGAACACGGTGTGGGCGGCCGTAGCCGAACCACGTAGAGGCCGCATCGGCTCAAGCGAAAGGCCGTACACGGAAGGTTCCGTGTACGGCCTTTCGGCGGTCTGCGTGTCGCTCAGCGGTCGACGAGCCGGTCGAACTGCGTGGTGGTGTGCCGCAGATGGGCCACCAGCTCCTCGCCGACCTTCGGCTCGGGGGCGTCCGACGGCACGAACAGGATGGAGACCTGCATGTGCGGCGGTTCCGCGAACCAGCGCTGCTTGCCGCCCCAGACGAAGGGAGAAAGGTTCCGGTTGACCGTGGCGAGACCGGCCCGGGCGACGCCCTTGGCGCGCGGCATGACGCCGTGCAGTGCCTTCGGGGCCTCCAGACCCACCCCGTGCGACGTACCGCCCGCCACGACCACCAGGAAGCCGTCGGAGGCCGCCTTCTGCTGGCGGTAGCCGAAGCGGTCCCCCTTGGCGACGCGCGTGACGTCCAGGACCGCCCCGCGGTACTCGGTGGCCTCGTGGTCCCCCAGCCACAGCCGCGTGCCGATGCGGGCGCGGAAACGGGTCTGCGGGAACTGCTGCTGCAGCCGGTGGAGTTCCTCGGCCTTGAGGTGACTGACGAACATCGTGTGCAACGGCAGCCGGGCCGCGCGCAGATGGTCCATCCAGCCGATGACCTCCTCGACGGCGTCCGAGCCGTCCGTGCGGTCCAGCGGCAGGTGGATGGCGAAGCCCTCGAGACGGACGTTCTCTATGGCGGCGTGCAGCTGCGGGAGGTCCTGGGCGCTGATGCCGTGCCGCTTCATCGAGGACATCACCTCGATGACCACGCGGGCTCCCACGAGGCCGTACACGCCGTCGATGGACGACACCGAGCGGATGACCCGGTCGGGCAGCGGGACGGGCTCCTCGCCACGGCGGTACGGCGTCAGCACCAGCAGGTCTCCGCCGAAGAAGTCCTTGATGCGCGCGGCCTCGTAGGTGGTGCCGACGGCGAGGATGTCGGAGCCCAGCCGTGTGGCCTCCTCCGCCAGCCGCTCGTGCCCGAAGCCGTAGCCGTTTCCCTTGCAGACCGGGACGAGCCCCGGGAACTGGTCCTGCACGTGCTTGTGGTGCGCACGCCAGCGCGCGGTGTCGACGTAGAGCGTGAGCGCCATGGCCGGACCTGGAACCTTTCTCGTGGCTGCGGTGTATCAAAGGTATGGAAGCGAACGAGGCTGTCGGACTTGTCGAAGCAATCGAAGCAAACGGCCGGGGCCGGTGGGTCTCAGCGCCGCGACATGTAGATGTCGAGCGCCTTGTGGAGCAGCTTGTTGAGCGGGAAGTCCCACTCACCGAGGTACTCGGCCGCCTGACCGCCCGTGCCCACCTTGAACTGGATCAGGCCGAAGAGGTGGTCGGTCTCGTCCAGCGAGTCGGAGATGCCGCGCAGGTCGTAGACGGTCGCGCCGAGCGCGTAGGCGTCACGCAGCATCCGCCACTGCATCGCGTTCGAGGGCCGGACCTCACGGCCGATGTTGTCGGAGGCACCGTAGGAGTACCAGACGTGCCCGCCGACGATCAGCATCGTCGCCGCCGACAGGTTCACGCCGTTGTGCCGGGCGAAGTACAGCCGCATGCGGTTGGGGTCCTCGGTGTTGAGGGCCGTCCACATGCGCTGGAAGTACGACAGCGGGCGGGGCCGGAAGTGGTCGCGCACGGCCGTGATCTCGTACAGCCGCTGCCATTCCTCGAGGTCCTGGTAGCCGCCCTGGACGACCTCGACGCCGGCTTTCTCGGCCTTCTTGATGTTGCGGCGCCACAGCTGGTTGAAGTTCTTGTGGACCTCTTCCAGGGAGCGGTTAGCCAGCGGCACCTGGAAGACGTAGCGGGGCTGTACGTCGCCGAAGCCGGCCCCGCCGTCCTCGCCCTGCTGCCAGCCCATCCGGCGCAGCTTGTCGGCAACCTCGAAGGCACGCGGCTCGATGAAATCGGCCTCGATGTCGCGCAGCCGCTTCACGTCCGGGTTCTGGATGCCCTGCTTGATGGAGCCGGCCTCCCAGCGGCGGATGATCACCGGCGGGCCCATCTTCACGGAGAAGGCGCCCTGCTGCTTGAGGTGCGCGAGCATCGGTTCCAGCCACTCCGTCAGATTCGGCGCGAACCAGTTGATGACCGGGCCCTCGGGCAGATAGGCCAAGTAGCGCTTGATCTTGGGCAGTTGGCGGTAGAGGACGAGGCCCGCGCCGACCATCTCGCCGGTGCGCTCGTCGAACCAGCCAAGACTCTCGGAGCGCCACTCCGCCTTGACGTCCGCCCAGGCCGGAACCTGCATGTGGCTCGCCGAGGGCAGGCTCTGGATGTACGCCAGATGCTGCTCGCGGCTGATCGTCCTCAGGGTCAGGCTCATTCGGGGCGCTCCTCGGGCTGGTGTGTCCCCATGGGTACAGGGGCTCCGGCTCTCGCGCCGAAGCCTACTGCGCCTTGCGAGCGCCCCGGCTGGGCGTACGGAACCTGCGCCCCGGCCCGGGGGCCGCCGAGGCGTTCCGTAGTCCTTTATGTGAAGTTCGGGAAACGGTGTCCCTGGCGTCAGCCGATGACCCCGCCGAAGAGGCCGCCGTGCGCCATGCCGAGGAAGAAGCCGACCCCGGAGGCGCCGAGACCCAGGATGAGTCCGAAGCGCTCGCGGGTCGTCTCCGAGATCCACTGGCCGTACGCGCCGGTGAGGACTCCCACCAGGCCGGTCCAGGAGCTGAGCAGGTGCAGGCTGTGGAAGAAGCCCGTCACGAACGCCGTCACACCGAGCACCAGGGTCACCGCGAGCAGCGTGTCCTGGAGAGGGTGGGACTTTCCGTCCGTGGCGAAGAGGCCTCCGACGGTGTTGGGTCGCAATGCCTGTGCCATGGGGCACCTCCTGCGAAAGGCGGCGCATCGTAGCGCCATACACACCCGATGTGTACAGATTGACGGTCCCCGCGGCCGGATTTCAACCGGAAGCCGGTGTGCGGGTACTCTGTACCGTCTGCACCGGTGTCTGCCCAGGCAGAGCCAGGGATACGCCCAGGCCAGACCGAAGATGTCGCTCGTCGACTCTCGGTTGTCAGTGGCGACCGATACCGTTGCGTACGCATCACAACCCTCCTGCCACGGAACGACCGTGGCCGCTGAGTCCAAAGGAGGTGGGTTCCACATGCGTCACTACGAGGTGATGGTCATCCTCGACCCCGATCTGGAGGAGCGCGCTGTCGCCCCCCTGATCGAGAACTTCCTCTCCGTCGTCCGTGAGGGCAACGGCAAGGTCGAGAAGGTCGACACCTGGGGCCGTCGTCGTCTCTCGTACGAGATCAAGAAGAAGCCCGAGGGCATCTACTCGGTCATCGACCTGCAGGCCGAGCCTGCGGTCGTCAAGGAGCTCGACCGCCAGATGAACCTGAACGAGTCGGTCCTCCGGACCAAGGTCCTCCGTCCCGAGACCCACTGAGCTCTCCCGCTCAGCTGATCTCGGGATTCGAGTAGCAGCAACCAAGCAGCCAGAGCAAACCCGCCGAGAGGTTCCCCATGGCAGGCGAGACCGTCATCACGGTCGTCGGCAATCTTGTCGACGACCCCGAGCTGCGCTTCACCCCTTCCGGTGCGGCGGTCGCGAAGTTCCGTGTCGCGTCCACTCCCCGCACCTTCGACCGTCAGACGAACGAGTGGAAGGACGGCGAGAGCCTGTTCCTGACCTGCTCGGTCTGGCGTCAGGCGGCGGAGAACGTCGCCGAGTCGCTCCAGCGAGGCATGCGCGTCATCGTGCAGGGCCGGCTGAAGCAGCGGTCCTACGAGGACCGTGAGGGCGTCAAGCGCACGGTCTACGAGCTGGACGTCGAGGAAGTCGGCGCCAGCCTGCGCAACGCCACGGCCAAGGTCACCAAGACCGCCGGCCGCGGTGGGCAGGGTCAAGGCGGTTACGGCGGCGGTGGCGGCCAGGGTGGCGGCGGCTGGGGCGGTGGCTCCGGCGGCGGTCAGCAGGGCGGCGGCGCTCCCGCCGACGACCCGTGGGCGACCGGCGCTCCCGCCGGTGGCAACCAGGGCGGCGGCGGTGGCGGCGGCTGGGGTGGAAACTCCGGCGGCGGCGGTGGCGGCGGCTACTCGGACGAACCCCCCTTCTAAGCCCTTCGGGCCCGGGTTGCCGGGCTTGATCGGTCGAGGGCGGGTCGCACCCAAACTTCTTGATCACACAGGAGAAACACCATGGCGAAGCCGCCTGTGCGCAAGCCTAAGAAGAAGGTCTGCGCTTTCTGCAAGGACAAGGTCACGTACGTGGACTACAAGGACACGAACATGCTGCGGAAGTTCATTTCCGACCGCGGCAAGATCCGTGCCCGCCGCGTGACCGGCAACTGCACGCAGCACCAGCGTGACGTCGCCACGGCCGTCAAGAACAGCCGTGAGATGGCGCTGCTGCCCTACACCTCCACCGCGCGATAAGGGAAGGGTGACCGACACATGAAGATCATCCTCACCCACGAGGTCTCCGGCCTCGGTGCCGCGGGCGACGTCGTCGACGTCAAGGACGGTTACGCTCGCAACTACCTGATCCCGCGGAACTTCGCGATCCGCTGGACCAAGGGTGGCGAGAAGGACGTCGAGCAGATCCGTCGTGCTCGTAAGATCCACGAGATCCAGACCATCGAGCAGGCCAACGCTGTGAAGGCCCAGCTCGAGGGCGTCAAGGTCCGCCTGGCCGTCCGCTCCGGCGACGCCGGCCGCCTCTTCGGCTCCGTCACCCCGGCTGACATCGCTTCCGCGATCAAGGCTTCGGGTGGCCCCGAGGTCGACAAGCGTCGCATCGAGCTCGGTTCGCCGATCAAGACCCTGGGCGCCCACGAGACGTCCGTGCGTCTGCACCCCGAGGTTGCCGCCAAGGTCAACATCGAGGTTGTCGCGGCCTGATCGCCGCGCTCGGCTTGAACGGCTGAGAGAAGGGGCCGTGCCCGTCGTGGGTGCGGCCCCTTCTTCGTGTCCCAGCCGTTCGTGCTCGGGCTTGGTGCGACGGCGCGCATGTTTCACGTGAAACGTCGGTTTCACGTGAAACAGTCAGCGGATTGCGCCCGTGACGATCCAGCGACCCGAGCGTGTCCGCACCCAGAGTGTCAGCATGCGCACCGCCATCATCAGCGTCATGGCGCCCCAGAGGGCGGTGAGGCCGCCGCCGAGTGTCGGGATGAGCAGCGCCACCGGGGTGAAGACGGCAAGGGTGACCACCATGGCCCAGGCCAGATACGGCCCGTCGCCCGCTCCCATCAGGACGCCGTCCAGGACGAAGACGACGCCGCAGATCGGCTGGGAGAGGGCCACTACGAGCAGGGCGGGCAGGGCAGCGTCCTTCACTGAGCCATCGCTGGTGAACAGCGGCAGGAACACCGGCCGGGCGATCACCACGAGCACGCCGAGCGTGATGCCCACCGCGGTTCCCCACTGCACCATGCGGCGGCAGGCATCACGGGCACCTTGGGAGTCCTCGGCTCCGAGATAGCGCCCGATGATGGCCTGACCTGCGATGGCGATGGCGTCGAGGGCGAAGGCGAGCAGGCTCCACAGGGAAAGAATGATCTGGTGTGCCGCGATGTCGGCGTCGCCGAGGCGGGCGGCGACGGCGGTGGCGATCATCAGGATGGCTCGCAGCGAGAGAGTACGGAACAGCAGGGGCACGCCGGCTTGTGCGGAGGCCCTTATCCCCGCCACGTAGGGGCGCAGTGAGGCGCCGTGCCTGCGGGCTCCGCGGACGACCACGGTGAGATAGGCCGCGGCCATACCGCACTGCGCGATGACGGTGCCCCAGGCGGAGCCCGCGATGCCGAGGTCGGCGCCGTAGACCAGACCGGCGTTGAGGCCGGCGTTGGCGACGAAGCCCGCGACGGCGACGTAGAGCGGTGTCCTGGTGTCCTGCAGGCCGCGCAGGACACCGGTCGCGGCGAGGACCACGAGCATGGCGGGGATGCCGAGGGCGGAGATGCGCAGATATGTGGTCGCGTACGGGGCGGCCGTGTCGGAGGCCCCGAAGAGTTCCACAAGGAACGGTGCCGTGGGGAGGACGAAGGCGATGACGGCGGCGCCGAGAAGGAGTGCCAGCCAGATGCCGTCGACGCCCTGGCGTATGGCGGCCTGGAGGTCGCCGGCGCCGACGCGTCGGGCGACGGCTGCCGTGGTGGCGTAGGCGAGGAAGACGAAGATGCTGACCGCCGTCGTGAGGAGGGCTGAGGTGACGCCCAGTCCGGCGAGCTGTGCCGTGCCGAGATGACCGACGATCGCGCTGTCGGCCATGACGAAGAGAGGCTCGGCGACGAGTGCGCCGAAGGCCGGGACGGCCAGGGCGACGATCTCGCGATCGTGCTGCCGTCGGGTGGCCTTGGGGATCGCGGGAGCCTGTGTCATGAGCATCAATCTAATCGTCCACAGGTAAGAGATGCAATATGTCTTTGGTCCTTACCTCCCTCGTCGTCGTGTGCTCTTTCGCGTGCCGTTCGAAGGGATCTTGGTCCGACTGGGGAAGTTTTTCTTCTGCACAGCCGGTGGACGGGAAAGTTGCAGGTCAAGGTGGGTGTCTCCGAAAGCGGCGAGGCTTGTTCACAGGGCTGTCCACCGTGTCGTGCACAGGTTTTGCGGAGTTCTCCACAGCATCCGGGCCGTCGTCCACATGGCCTGTGGATAACCAGATTGGCTGACGGTGCCCGCAGGCCTAACGTGGTCCGGCGCCCACTCCCCGCGTCGGCCGGGAAACCATCAGAAAACCGACGTGCCAGAACCGGAGTTGGGCCTCTCATTTGTCAGTGCCGTGCCGTAGAAAAGATGGCACGGCTAGGTCCGCTCGGCGGCGGACGGGAGGAGGTGGCTCGGTGAGTATTTCCGAGCCCTTGGACGACCCGTGGGCCGACAGTGGTCCAAGCGATCGTCTTCCTGCCTCCCGCCGACGCGGCGAGGGGGGCCGGGGGCGGGAGGACCAGCACGACCGCGGCCGGGACAACGGCGAGTGGGAGGGTGGGGGCACCTCCTTCGAGCGCGTCCCGCCGCAGGACCTCGATGCCGAGCAGTCCGTCCTCGGTGGCATGCTCCTGTCCAAGGACGCCATCGCGGACGTCGTCGAGATCCTCAAGGGTCACGACTTCTACAAGCCGGCGCACGAGACGATCTTCCAAGCGATCCTCGACGTCTACGCCAAGGGCGAGCCGGCCGACCCCATCACGATCGCCGCGGAGCTCACCAAGCGCGGTGAGATCAACAAGGTCGGCGGCGCATCGTATCTGCACACGCTCGTCCAGACCGTGCCGACCGCGGCCAACGCCGAGTACTACGCGGAGATTGTCCACGAGCGCGCGGTCCTGCGCCGCCTCGTCGAGGCAGGCACCCGCATCACCCAGATGGGATACGCGGCGGACGACGACGTCGACGAGATCGTCAACCGCGCCCAGGCCGAGATCTACGCAGTCACCGAGCAGCGCACCAGCGAGGACTACCTGCCGCTCGGCGACATCATGGAGGGTGCGCTCGACGAGATCGAGGCGATCGGCTCGCGCAGCGGCGAGATGACCGGTGTGCCCACGGGGTTCACCGACTTCGACTCGCTCACCAACGGCCTGCACCCGGGCCAGATGATCGTCATCGCTGCCCGTCCCGCCATGGGAAAGTCCACGCTCGCGCTGGACTTCGCCCGGGCCGCGTCGATCAAGCACAACCTGCCGAGCGTCATCTTCTCCCTCGAAATGGGCCGCAACGAGATCGCGATGCGTCTGCTGTCCGCCGAGGCCCGTGTCGCTCTGCATCACATGCGTTCCGGCACGATGACCGACGAGGACTGGACACGCCTGGCCCGGCGCATGCCTGACGTCTCGGCCGCACCGCTCTTCATCGACGACTCGCCCAACCTGTCGATGATGGAGATCCGCGCCAAGTGCCGGCGCCTGAAGCAGCGCAACGACATCAGACTGGTCGTCATCGACTACCTCCAGCTGATGCAGTCCGGCGGCTCCAAGCGTGCCGAGAACCGTCAGCAGGAGGTCTCGGACATGTCCCGTAATCTCAAGCTCCTCGCCAAGGAGCTGGAGATCCCGGTCATCGCGCTGTCCCAGCTGAACCGTGGCCCCGAGCAGCGCACCGACAAGAAGCCGATGGTCTCCGACCTGCGTGAGTCCGGTTCCATCGAGCAGGACGCCGACATGGTCATCCTGCTGCACCGCGAGGATGCGTACGAGAAGGAGTCGCCGCGAGCGGGCGAGGCCGACCTGATCGTGGCCAAGCACCGTAACGGCCCGACGGCGACGATCACGGTCGCCTTCCAGGGCCACTACTCGCGGTTCGTGGACATGGCGCAGACCTGATCGGCCCGTCCGGCGTCGTCCCCCGGGGCAAATGAGCTCGACGGCCGAGCGTCCGGCGGGATGGACTGGGAGCATGACGACTTCTCAGGAAGAGCTGCTTCCCGGTACACGTCGGGCACTTCTGCACCGGATCGCCGTGGCCCAGGCCGAAGGGCGTGCACCGTCGCTGGTCGCGGCGTTGGTGCGCGGCGGACAGACGGTGTGGCACGGGGCGCGGACCTCGGTGGACGGGCACGGGCCGGACGAGAACGTGCAGTACCGCATCGGCTCGATCACCAAGACCTTCACGGCCGTGCTCGTACTGCGACTGCGTGACGAGGGCGCCCTCGACCTCGGTGACCCGTTGGAGAAGTACGTGCCGGGCACCGGTGCGGGGGAGGCCACCGTCGCCGATCTCCTCGCCCACACGAGCGGTTTGGCGGCGGAGTCGCCCGCCCCTTGGTGGGAGCGCACCCCGGGATCCCTGCGTCCCGAACTCGCCGATGTCCTGGGCGAGCAGCCCCTTCTGCATCCCGTGGGCCGTCGTTTCCACTACTCCAACCCCGGCTACACCGTGCTGGGCGCACTGGTGGAGAAGCTGCGCGCGGCACCGTGGGAAGAGGTACTTCGGCGTGAAGTGCTCGAACCCCTGGGCCTCGACCGTACGAGCGCTCACCCGCAAGCGCCCCATGCGGGTGGCTGGGCCGTGCACCCCTGGGCCGACGTCCTGCTGCCCGAACCCGCCGAGGATCTCGGACGCATGGCCCCGGCCGGTCAACTCTGGTCCACCACCGGTGACTTGGCGCGCTTCGCCGCCTTCCTTGCACAGGGGGACGACCGGGTGCTGAGCGCCGAGACCGTGAGAGAGATGCGGACGCCCGCGGCGCCGGCCGAGGCAGCGGACGTCGTGGACGGAGCGACGTACGGACTCGGGCTGCAGATCCAGCATCGGGACGGGCGGCTGCTCGTGGGGCACTCCGGATCACTGCCGGGTTTTCTGGCGAATCTCACCATCAGCGTGGAGGACGATGTCGCGGCCGTCGTTCTGGCCAACTGCACGTCCGGCCCTCTGCTGGGCACCGTCGGAGCGGACCTCGTACGGATCGTCGCCGAGGCCGAGCCGCGGATTCCCGATCCCTGGCAGCCACTGCCCGAAGTCGACCCGTCCGTACTGGAGTTGGCGGGACCGTGGTACTGGGGAACGCATGCGTTCGCCCTCCGTCTCGGGGCCGCTGGAGGTGTCTCGCTGGAGCCGCTCGCCGGCGGCGGCCGCCGCTCGCGCTTCAGGGAGAACGGCGACGGCACATGGACCGGACTCGAGGGCTACTACGCCGGAGAGCTCCTGAGGGCCGTACGACGTCCGGACGGGACCGTGAGCCACCTGGACCTCGGATCGTTCGTGTTCACGCGTCAGCCGTACGACGAGGAGGCTTCTGTGCCGGGTGGGGTGGACCCGGACGGATGGCGGGGGATCGGCTAGTCACCGTCGCCGACGGGCCCCCTGTTTCACGTGAAACATGACGCTTCGGTTTCACGGCCTCACAGTTGGAGCTTGAAGCCCATGTGTGAGGCCGTGAAACCAAGCCGTTCGTAGAAGCGGTGGGCGTCGGTGCGGGTCTTGTCGGAGGTCAGCTGGACCAACTGGCAGTCCTGGCGCCGGGATTCGTCGATCGCCCACTCGATGAGCTGGGTGCCCAGACCGCTGCCGCGTTCATCGGCGTGGATGCGGACACCTTCGATGATCGACCTGGTGGCACCGCGTCGCGACAGACCGGGGATGATCGTGAGCTGAAGCGTGCCGACGACACGGCCGTCGCGGACGGCGACGACCAGATGCTGGTTCGGGTCGGCGGCCAGTCGCTCCAACGCGGCCAAGTACGGAGTCAGATCGTCCGGTGACTCGCGCTGGGCGCCCAGCGGATCGTCGGCGAGCATTGCGACGATCGCGGGCACGTCGTTCGCCTCGACGGACCGAATTTCAAGATCTCCCATGGTCACACCTTAGGGAGGCCGGCTGTAGGGAGTTCAGCCCGCGGCCACCGTCAGCGGAGCGAATCGCCGGGTCCAGTCGCCGGGCAGGTCCGGGATCCCGTAGGTCATGACCGAGTTGAACGCGACGGAGACCAGACCCCGCTCCTTCGCCCACGCCAGCAGCGCCTCGTGCCGTACGTCGATGTCCGTGCGCACGGGGCGATCGGTATGTGCGGCGAGCGAGGCGATGAGCGCCTTTGCCGTCTCCGTGTCCCGGGCGATCAGCGGACCGACGACATGGGTGTCCATGTTGGGCCAGGCGGCCGCGTACCCGGTGAGTCGGCCGTTCTCCTCCGCGACGCGCAACTGGTCGGCGAAGGCGGGCAGTCGCGTGATGATGTGGGTGCGGTCGGCCCCGAAGATCTCCTCGTCGAGCCGGAGGATCGCGGTCAGATCTTCGGCCGTGGCGGCACGCGTGGCGACTTCGGGCGCCGTCCCGCCGGGCGTGAAGTGTCCGCGCAGCATCTCGGCCCGGCCTGCGACCTTGAAGCCGAGTTCCTCGTAGAGGGGGCGGCCATACGGCGTCGAGTGCAGCGTGAGCGGGGTGCTGCCCATCGCCGAGACGACGTGCCGCATCAGGTGACGTCCGATGCCCTGACGGGCGTACCGTTCGGCGACGAGCACCATGCCGATGGCTCCGAGATCGGGGCGCTCCTGCGGCCCGTACTCGGTGACGACACAGGCGCTCACCAGGCCACCGTTCGGGTCGTCGATGCCGTATCCCTTCCCGGCCGTGAGCAGGAAGCCCCACTTGTGTTCCTCACGCGGCCACCCCCGGTCCTCGGACAAGTCGGCGCAGGCGGTGAGATCGCGAGGCGTCAGACGGCGGATGCGGAGAGCAGCGAGGGAAGGAGTCGACACGCAGGTCAGGCTGTCCGACAGGTGCCCTCGGCGTCCACCTGTTTCCGGTGAGAAGCAAGAGCTTTTGGCCATGTCATGGCCGGGTGCACAGCGCGCCGACAGTAGCTGGGTGTTTCACGTGAAACACCGGCGAACGCCGAGCATCCCGTGGTGTGCCGTGAGGAGTCGGCCGTCGGTCCCACTAGCCTCGCGTCCTATGGCGAGACTTCATCTCTTCGATCTCGATGGCACTTTGCTGCGCGGCACTTCGTCTCCTGTGGAGATCTCACGGCAACTGGGGCTGGAAGCCGAGACGGTCGCACTCGATCAGGCGATCTCCGCGGGACTCATAGATCCGCCGCAGTATGCAGCTCAGGTGTATGCGCTCTGGGCGGATCTCACCGAGGCGCATGTGACGGCGGCCTTCGAAGGAGCTCCGTGGCTGGAGCGCATCCGCGACGTCTGGGCTGAGATCCGTGAGCGGGGCGACTACTGCGCCGTCGTATCCCTCTCGCCCTCCTTTTTCGTGGAGCGGCTGACGGGATGGGGAGCGCACGCGGCGTTCGGATCCCGTTTTCCCGCAGTGCCGTTCACCGAGCCCGTGGATCCGGCCGGAGTGCTCAGTGCCGCTGCCAAGGTCGAAATCGCCGACCGGCTGTGCAGAGAGTTCGGGGTCACGCGGGCCGACTGCATTGCGTATGGCGACTCGATGTCGGACAGAGACCTGTTCGGTGTGGTGCCGGTCTCCGTAGCGGTCAATGCGGACCGTCATCTGTCCGGTCTCGCGACACACTCGTACATGGGCGGGGATCTGTGGGAAGCCTATGAATTGGTGTGCCACGCCCAGTAATTGAGGGAATTGTTGGTTCGCCCCCTGTCACATTCGTGGTGGAGGCAAGGGGGACTTGTGATCGGAGCGGTGGCCGGTAGGGTCGACTCCGGTTCGCCTCCGGGCGCGAGATGTACCCACCCGGTGCGGACCGAGAGCAGGGCAACGCAGCCTAACGGGACGGAGAGATCGAAGACCCGCATTTTCGGTTATGCGGCCGAGGCGTCCCCGTGGATGGGATGCTGCGGTGAGAGCGCTGCGGCCAATGTCACACTCTCGCCTTACTTGTCCGTACGGATCACGAATACGGGTTGAATGTGGCCGCATTGGCCGCGGAACGAAACGGGGAAAGCAAGCCGTCTACGGGGGAAAGCAGGCATCTTCCGACCAAGGAAGTGCGCAGACCGACCGAAAGATGTTCGAGGCGAGGCACACCATGGACGCTCCGACCACCGCGTCGGCCGACAACGGCACTTCCGGCGGCGGGGGCGGCGGCTGGTTCACGCCGCACACGCAGCCGGCGACGACTCCGGGCAGCGGGCGCGAAGCGGCCGAGGGCAGCCGCCTCGCCGCGATGCGCCCGGTGGGCCGGACCACGACGGACACCGACGACGAGCAGTCGACGGAGGACACCACGCAGGCCGCACGACCTGCCGAGCTCGCCTTCACTGCTGAGACAGGCTGGTCCGCCCCGACCCCAGGAGTGTCCTCGTCCGCCTCGACCGGTGCCTCGGCCCGCCCCGTTGCAACCGAGACTGCCGCTCAGCCCCCTGTGCCGGAACCGACGGCCACGGAGGCGCTCACGGACGGCCTGCATGTGCCTGGCCAGCGTTCCACTCCGTCGGCGCCGCAGCCACAGGCCGGCGTGCATGCCCAGGCAGAGAAGGCGTCACCGGACGCCCTACTCATCCGCCGGACCATGGCCGAGGTCGCCCCGATCGCCGACAAGGTCACCTCGTACTTCTATGCGCTGCTCTTTGTCCGCCACCCAGATCTGCGGTCGCTGTTCCCGGCTGCCATGGACACCCAGCGGGACCGGCTGCTCAAGGCTCTGCTCACCGCCGCCGAACACATCGACAACACCGAGGTCCTTGTCGCGTATCTGCAGAACCTGGGCCGCGGTCACCGCAAGTACGGCACCAGGGCCGAGCACTACCCGGCTGTCGGTGAGTGCCTCATCGGCGCGCTGAGCAAGTACGCCTCCGGCATCTGGGATGCCGAGCTGGAGGCGGCCTGGGTGCGGGCGTACACGACGATCTCGCAGGTCATGATCGACGCCGCAGCCGCGGACGAACTGCGTGCGCCCGCCTGGTGGTACGCCGAGATCGTCGCGCACGACCTCAGGACTCCGGATGTCGCCGTGCTCACCGTCCGGCCCGACCAGCCCTATCCCTTCCTCGCCGGCCAGTACACGAGTCTGGAGACGCCGTGGTGGCCGCGGATCTGGCGGCACTACTCCTTCGCCTCGACACCCCGCTCCGACGGCCTGCTGACGTTTCATGTGAAGGCCGTCCCCGCGGGCTGGGTGTCGAACGCCCTGGTGCACCGCGCACGGCCCGGCGACATCATCCGCCTCGGCCCACCGGCCGGTTCGATGACCGTCGACCACACCTCGGACAGCGGTCTGCTGTGCCTGGGCGGCGGCACCGGCATAGCCCCCATCAAGGCGCTGGTGGAGGACGTCGCCGAGCACGGCGAACGGCGGCCGGTGGAGGTGTTCTACGGCGCCCGCACCGACCACGACCTGTACGACATCGACACCATGCTCAGGCTCCAGCAGAACCACCCCTGGCTCTCGGTCCGCGCGATCATCGACCAACAGGCCCATCTCCAGCTCCCCGACGCCATACGCGAGTACGGGCCGTGGAACGAGTACGACGCCTATCTCTCGGGCCCGCCCGGCATGATCCGCAGCGGTGTGGACGCCCTCAGGAACATCGGCATTCCGTCGGAGCGCATACGGCACGACTCGGTGGAGGAGCTCGTCGTCACCGGAAGCTGACGCGCCGCCGGGTGTCAGCCCAGGTCCGGGGCGTGCATGGCGCGTACGCCCTCGATATTGCCGTCCAGGTAGTGCCGCAGGGACAGCGGTACGAGATGGACGGAGGCGATGCCTACGCGGGTGAAGGGCACCCGCACGATCTCGTACTCGCCGGCGGGCTCATCGACTTCTGGACCGTGCCGCAGGGACGGGTCCATCGACTCCAGACGGCAGACGAAGAAGTGCTGCACCTTCACGCCGGTCGCGCCGCCGTCCTCGCCGATGTGCTCCACGGTGTCCACGAAGCAGGGCACCACATCGGTGATCTTGGCGCCGAGCTCCTCGTACACCTCGCGGTGCAGGGCGTCGACGACGGTCGTGTCCCCGGGCTCGACGCCGCCACCGGGCGTGACCCAGTAGGGATCGACACCGGGCTTGGTGCGCTTGATCAGGATCAGGTTGTCGCCGTCCAGCAGAACGGCACGAGCGGTGCGCTTGACCACGGGTCGGACGGTCATGGGAGAAATGTGGCCCGGTTGGTTCCACGTGAAACATCGCGGGGTGTCACCGGTCGAGTCCGCCCCGTGACCGCCGCAAAAGCGCTGGTCAGCACCAGTCGGCAGCCGCCCGCAGGAGCCATTCGTGAGCCCGCGCGATGTGCGGCATCGCGAGCGTGCCGGTACGGACCACCAGGAAGTACGTTCGCAGCGGCGGCACCGCGGGGTCGTGCAGGGCGACGACCTCGCCGCGTTCCAGTGCGGCCCGGCACAGATAGCGGGGCAGCACCGCGAGCCCCGCGCCCGCGACGGCGCAGGCCAGGACCGCGCGCAGATCGGGAACGATGACCGTGCCCGGGGCGGCAGGCCGGGAGTCGAAGACGGAGGCCCAGTAGCGGGAGACGAAGGGCAGCGACTCGTGCACCTCGATGAGGGGGACGTCCTCCAGGGCGGGCGCCCCCTTGTGGCGCGGCTTCCCGGGGCCGATCTGCTCGGCCCGACCCGGCGAGGCGACCAGGACGTGTTCCTCGTCGCAGAGCGCAGTCGCCGTGAGCAGGGCGCCGCGCGGACGGGCTGTACTGATGGCCAGATCATGATGCCCGGCGGCCAGTCCCTCCAGGGCCTCCTCGGCGTTCCCGAAGGATGCGCGCAGCGCGAAGCCCTGGCCGTCCTCGCCGGTCAGCTCCGTCAGGGCGGGCAGGGCCCGTGCGGCGGTGAACTCGGGAGGACCGGCGAGGTGCAGGGTCCGTAAGGAGGACTCGTCGTCCAGGCCGGTCTCGGCGATCTCCACCAGGGCGTCGAGATGCGGGGCGGCCTTGTGTGCGAGCTCGTCCCCGATGGTCGTCGGGGTCACTCCGCGGGCCTGCCGCAGGAACAGGGGGCGGCCCAGCTGCCGCTCCAGCGTGCGGATCTGGGAGGTCACGGCCGGCTGCGACAGACCGAGCAGCGCGGCGGCGCGGGTGAAGGAGCCGGCCCGGTGCACCGTGACGAAAGTGCGCAGCAAGGCCAGATCCATGGTTTGCCCTCCCCAGTTCCCTGCCCTTCTCCCGGCCCCCAGGCAGGGCCCAACTATAAATAAGTCGATAGGTCTCTGTCGCTACTGTGATTGGACACTGACACAGAGTCAACTAGCCTTGTTCGCGCGGTTCTTCGCGCGCAGAACCGAGGACGGTCCGAGCCACGAGGGGGGAGGCTCGGACCGTCCGTTGTGCGTAGCCGGACACCGGCCGGGCGTCCGTGAAGCAGGCCCTGAAGTGGTCATTCCGCCGACTCGTCCAGCGCGCGGAGCACATCCGCCACCAGGTCCTCGGGGTCCTCGGCACCGACCGAGAGCCGGATGAAGCCCTCCGGCACCGCGTCCCCGCCCCACCGTCCGCGCCGCTCGGCAGTGGACCGCACCCCGCCGAAGCTCGTCGCGTCGTCCACGAGCCGCAGCGCGTCGAGGAAACGGTCGGCACGCGCGCGCGTGGGCAGCGTGAACGAGACGACGCACCCGTAGCGGCGCATCTGCTGCGAAGCGACCTTGTACGAGGGGTCGTCGGGCAGCCCCGGGTAGCGCAGCCCGGTCACCTCGGGCCGCTCCCGCAGCGCCTCGGCAACGGCCAGGGCGGTCGCGCTCTGCCGGTCGACACGCAGCTGCAGCGTGGCGATCGAACGGTGCGCGAGCCAGGCCTCCATGGGCCCCGGAATCGCGCCGACGATCTTCCGCCAGCGGCGCACGGCGGCCATGGCCTCGGCGTCGCGGCCGGCGACGTAGCCGAGCAGGACGTCCCCGTGCCCGGTGAGCTGCTTGGTGCCGCTGGCCACGGCGAAGTCGGCGCCGAGTTCCAGCGGGCGCTGACCGAGCGCGGTCGCGAGCGTGTTGTCGACGGCGACGAGCGCGCCATGCGCGTGTGCCGCCTCCGCGAGGCGCCGGATGTCGCACACATCGAGCCCGGGGTTGGACGGCGTCTCGAGCAACACCAGCTTCGCGCCGTCGAGGACTTCGAGCTGGGCGTCGTTCCCGGTCGGCGCGGTACGCACCTCGATGCCGTACGCCTCCAGTTGCGTACGCACCAGAGGCAGCGCCTGATAGCCGTCGCTGGGCAGGACGACCGTGTCGCCGGCGCGCAGCTGCGAGAACAGCACCGCCGAGATGGCGGCCATCCCGGAGGCGAACACGAGCGTCTCCACGCCCTCCTGACCGGGCGCCTCGAGCTCGCCGACGGCGTGCTCCAGCAGGGTCCACGTCGGGTTCTCGTCGCGGCCATAGGTGTACGGCCCGGTCGGCTCGCCCGGCAGATGGTAGTGAGCGGCGAACGCCGGGCCCGGCAGGGTCGGCTCGTACTTCACCGGCTCGGGCAGCCCGGCGCGCACCACGCGCGTGCCGTCACCGTCGCCCGAAGACCTGCCCGTAGCGGAATCACTCATGCCGCCCGTCCTTCCACCTGCTCGCGCACCGCGGCGAGCAGACCCTCGCTCGCCGCCTCCACCATCTCAAGGCACTCCTCGAAGCCGTCCATGCCCCCGTAGTACGGGTCCGGTACGTCGAGGTCGTCGCCCGCTGCGGGGTCGTAGGAACGCAGCAGGCGGACCTTCGCCGCGTCCTCCGGGGTGGGAGCGAGGCGGCGCAGGGCCTTGAGGTGGCCGGAGTCGAGGGCGATCACGAGGTCGAGGCGGGCGAACCAGGACGGCTGGAACTGCCGGGCCGTGTGACCGCCGTCGTAGCCGCTGTGCTCGAGCACGGAGACGGTGCGGGGATCGGCGCCGTCACCCTCGTGCCAGCCGCCGGTGCCGGCGCTGCCGACCTCGACCAGGCCGTCGAGCCCGGCCTCCGCAACGCGTGCGCGGAAGACGGACTCGGCCATCGGGGAACGGCAGATGTTGCCGGTGCAGACGAAGCAGACGCGGTAGGTCATGACCTGGTCAGTCCTCGTCGGGCAGGACGACGTGCAGTGCCCAGGAGACGATCGAGATGATCAGGCCGCCCAGGACCGCGGTCCAGAAGCCCTCGACGTGGAAACTCACGTCGAGCTTGTCGGCCACCCACGAGGTCAGCAGCAGCATCAGGGCGTTGACGATCAGGGTGAACAGACCGAGAGTCAGGATGAGCAGCGGCAGGCTCAGGAGCTTGACTATCGGCTTGACCAGGAAATTCACCAGACCGAAGATCAGCGCGACCACGATCAGAGTGCCGGCTTTCTTGCCCGTGCTGTCACCGGTCAGGGTGATCTTGTCGAGCAGCCATACGGCGACCGCCAGGGCACCCGCGTTGGCGATCGTCTTGACTACGAAATTCTTCATGTGTCTGATCGTGGCAGACGAGATCGGCTACGAGCAGTGGGGCGAGGGCGGCAACTGCGATGAAGGCATTCCGGCTGGACGAACTGGAGGCGGAGCGCGCCGCCAATGAAGGCGCCTACCTGCAGTTTCTGCGGGAGCGGAACATGTCGGTCGGGCTCTACGCGCTCAATGCCGGCGAGCATGATCCACAGAAGCCTCACAACCAGGACGAGGTCTACTTCGTTGTGAGCGGCCGCGCCGCGATCACCGTCGGCCTGGAGACCACCCAGGTGGCGCGCGGAAGCGTGATCTACGTGCCGGCCGGTGTCGCCCACAAGTTCCACCACATCAGCGAGGACCTGCGGGTGCTCGTGGTGTTCTCTCCGCCGGAAAGCTGAGCCGCCGCCTCGGGGTTCCCTAGGGGATCGATCAGGGGAGGACAAGGGGTGCGAGGCCCCCGCCGGGCCCCCTCCCGGCCCTAGCATCGAGTGCAGGACATCAACGGGCCCCTGCACAGCAGTCGGGCGGAGAGGTAAGGACTAGGGCAATGGGAGAAATCTTCGCGGGACTGCCGTGGTGGGTGAAGTGGATCGCGGTGCCGGTCATCGCCCTGGTCGTGTTCGGCGGGCTGATAGCGAGCGTCGTCGGTTTCGTCATCGGACTGCTCTTCAAGGTGCTGGTCTTCGTGGCACTGGTCGGCGGACTGATCTACGTCGTACGGAAGTTCATGTCGAGCTCCTCGTCACGCAGCGACTGGTGAGGGCCCTGGGACACCGGTGATCGGTAACAGGAATCACCGGTTCCCTCGCGCGAGGGAAGTTTTCCGGGCAGGTCGTCCCCAGGCGGTGGTGGGCGGTTAGAGTCCGGAATTCGACGCGGGGACGACCCCGCGAGCGGCGTACACCCCCTCCCGTGTTCCCCCAGCACGGGCTGCCCCCTCGCGCTTCGGGAGTGACCCTTGGCCACGGTAGACACCGCACTCACGGATCCCGGCGTACCTCCATCCCCGGTCCGGGCCGAAGTCCCGCCCACGGGACGCCGCATCCGGCCCCCCGAGCAACCGGGTCCCTCGACGCAGGAGTGTGCGACGGCAGCACCGGCACCTCGGGCGCCCTCGCAGCGGACCGCACACCAGGCACCGACGCACCCGGCCGCACCGGCACAGGCCGTGACGCTCATCGGATCCGTCCAGCGGGCCATGCGCCTCCTGGAATGCGTCGCCGGACATGAACACGGAGCCCCTGCAAAACAGCTGGCCCGCGAGACCGGACTGGCCCTCCCCACGGCGTACCACCTGCTGCGCACCCTCGTGCACGAGGGCTATCTGCATCGAGACAAGGGGCTGTTCTTCCTCGGTGAAGCCGCAGTGCGGCTGAGCAGCAACGGAGCCGAGCAGAAACGTCGCAGCGTGATCGTCGACGCACTCGCCCACTGGCGGGACGCGATCGGAGTGCCCGTGTACTACGCCCTGTACCGGGACGGCGAGATCGACGTCAGGTGTGTCTCCGACACCCCGGGCAACCCGGCGGTCGAGGAGTGGGCCGACTTCCGCGAGACGGCGCACGCACACGCGATCGGGCAGTGCCTGCTGTCCCAGCTGGACGACGAGGCCCGCCGCGACCACCTCGACCGGTACCCCGTGCAGTCCATCACCCCGTACACGGTGCGTGACAACCACACCATGCTCCGTCGGCTGGATCGGATGCGGCGCATGGAACCGGTCACGGAGCGGCAGGAGTACGCGCTGGGGACGGTGTGCGCGGCGATTCCGATCACCGTGGGCACCACGGCCGCGACGATGGCCATTTCACTGCCTTCTCATCAGGCCGATCGGCTGCTTTCCGCGGCCCAGCAGTTGCAGAGCGAAGTGGGACGACTGCTGGGATCGCTCGCGATCTCTATCAGTATCTGAAAACTCACTCCTTGTGATCTCCCGTGTACGTTCAGCAAGATGCCACCAGTGTCAGGGATCATTCCCAGCCAGTCGGCTTCACAATGACGGGGTAGGCGATGCGCGAGTCCGTACAGGCAGAGGTCATGATGAGCTTCCTCGTCTCCGAGGAGCTCTCCTTCCGCATCCCGGTGGAACTGCGTTACGAGACCTGCGATCCCTATGCCGTACGGCTGACCTTCCATCTCCCCGGTGATGCCCCGGTGACCTGGGCGTTCGGTCGCGAGCTGCTGATCGACGGGGTCGGCAGGCCGTGCGGAGAGGGCGATGTACGGGTCTCGCCCGCCGAACCCGACTCGCTGGGCGAGGTCCTGATCCGGCTTCAGGTCGGCTGCGACCAGGCGCTGTTCCGCTCTTCGACGGCGCCGCTCATCGCCTTCCTCGACCGCACCGACAAGCTGGTGCCGCTCGGTCAGGAGGGCTCCCTCGCGGACTTCGACGCCCACCTCGACGAGGCGCTGGACCGCATCCTGGCGGAGGAGCAGAGCGCGGGCTGAAACGGCAGCGGCATGGCGAGAAGTCGGTGGAACGCTTCAGCGCGGGCGCGGGGGTGTGCAGTAACGCTTCTCCGCGGGCCGGCCGGGCGGCCACCGGACCCTCTTCTCGGGTGTCTGGGCGGCCGTCGGACGCCTTTTTCGGTTGCCCGGGCGGCAGTTGTCGGACCGCTTCCACTCGCGCGCCCCGGCGGCGCACGTGCCGTTCGCCTCAGCGCTTGCGGCGGCGGCCGTGCCCCGTGCGCGTCTGAGCCTGAGCCGGCGCCGTGACGGGCACCGCAGCGGCCTGCTCGGGCCCCGGACGGTCGGCCGCGACCACCAGCGCCGCGAGCAGCGTTGTGACCGGCACGGAGGCGACCAGGCCGATCGAGCCCACCAGGGTGCGCACGATCTCCTCCGCGACCAACTCGCTGTTGGCGACCGCCCCCACGCTGCTCTGCGCGATGGAGAACAGCAGCAGCAACGGCAGCGCGGCGCCCGCATAGGCGAGGACCAGCGTGTTGACGACGGACGCGATGTGGTCGCGGCCGATGCGGATGCCCGCCCGGTACAGTCCCCGCCAGCCCATCGACGGATTGGCCTCGTGCAGCTCCCAGACGGCCGACGTCTGTGTGACCGTGACGTCGTCGAGGACACCGAGCGAGCCGATGATGACGCCCGCGAGCAGCAGACCGCTCATGTCGATCGACGGATACAGGCCATGGATCAGACCGGTGTTGTCGTCCGTGTTGCCGGTGAGGGCGGCCCAGCCGATGAACCCCGACCCCAGGAAGCCGATCAGCACCAGCGAGAGCAGCGTGCCCAGCACGGCCACAGACGTACGGGCAGACAGCCCGTGGCACATATAGAGGGCGATCAGCATGATGGCGCTCGACCCGATCACCGCCACGAGCAGCGGATTCGAGCCCTGCAGAACTGCGGGCAGGATGAAGAAGGTGAGCACCAGGAAGCTGATGGCGAGCGCGACCAGCGCCATGACGCCACGCATCCGGCCCACCACCACGACGGCGAGCGCGAAGATACCGGCGAGCAGTGCCATCGGGAACCTGCGGCTCACGTCGGTGACCGAGTACTGCAGGTCCTTGGGCGCCGAGGGTTCGTAGGCGACCACGACCTTCTCACCCTCGTGCAGTTGCCGTGACTGGTCGGGCTGCACGATCTCGGTGAAGGTACGGCCCTTGTCCTTGCCGGTGTCGACGCGGATCGTCGCCTTCTTGCAGGTGCCGTTCGCCTCCTGCTTCGCGGAGGAGCCTTCGGCGGTGGAGGTGTCGCCGGTCGGGGTCTCGCCCGAGGCGTTGACCGACTTGCAGCTCACGCTCGCGACCTTGGTGACGGTCGCCTGCTGGGTCTGCCGGTCGAAGCCCACTCCGGTGCGCTCGTGCGGCGGAGCGCCACCGGGCCACAGCACCGCGAGCCCGACCACGACGGCCGCGGCGAACGGGATGAGGATCGCCGCGATGACCTTGCGCAGGTGCTTGGAGACCGGAGCCGCCGGACCGTGGCTGTGACTGTGCCCGTGCCCGCCGCCAGAGCCGGGGTCGGGACCGTGTCCATGGTCGCCGTGATCGTGCTCGTGTCCGCCGTCCGACCGGGGCCCGTGACCGTGGTCGGATCCATGCCTGTGTCCGGACTCGTAGTGCTGTCCCGAATCGTGATCGTGTGTGCCGTCGAAATCGCCGCCGTATCTGCGGCTGTCGGCACGGCCGTTGCCGTGTCCGGGGCCGTTGCCGTAGCCGGGCCGGCGGGGCGGCTCCGGTGGTGGGTACGGGGGCTGATGTGTCGTGGTCACCGCCCGATCATCGCAAGAACGACAGGGGCCCCCTGTTCACCGCGCCCGAATTGACGCTAGCGTGGAGGCACCTTTGCACACGCGGGAGCTCGGAGCACCGGGCTGAGAGGGCGCTGACCTCCGTCCCAGCGATGTTTCACGTGGAACATCACCGAAGTCGAGTGATGTTCCCCACGAAACGTCGGCAGACGGAAACCGCTGCGTCGACCGCCGAACCTGTTACCGGGTAATGCCGGCGTAGGGAGTAGGTCTCATGACCAACAAGGACGCACGCACGCCTGCCTCCAGCCAGGACGAACAGCCCATCGCGGGTGAAAAGTCCCAGGAGGCCGGGAAGTCCATCGGCTGGCACAAGGCGTATGTCGAGGGTTCACGCCCCGATCTGCACGTGCCTGTCCGTCAGGTGCACCTCACCAACGGGCAGTCGGTGACGCTGTACGACACGTCGGGCCCGTACACCGATCCGCTCGTCGACACCGACGTCCGCAGGGGGCTCGCCCCGCTGCGGGAGAACTGGATCATCGCTCGCGGCGACACCGAGGAGTACGCGGGCCGCCCCGTCCGTCCCGAGGACGACGGGATCAAGCACACCTCGCCGCGAGGTGGTCTGCGCAACCTCGACGCGGTCTTCCCGGGGCGGCCGCGCCAGCCGCGCCGGAGCCGCGACGGCAAGGCGGTCACGCAGCTCGCGTACGCGCGCCGCGGTGAGATCACGCCCGAGATGGAGTTCGTGGCCGTCCGCGAGAACGTGTCCCCCGAGGTGGTCCGCGAGGAGATCGCGGCAGGGCGCGCGGTGCTGCCGGCGAACGTCAACCACCCGGAGATCGAGCCGATGATCATCGGCAAGCGGTTCCTGGTGAAGGTCAACGCCAACATCGGCAACTCCGCGGTCACTTCCTCCATCGAGGAGGAGGTCGAGAAGATGACCTGGGCCACCCGCTGGGGTGCCGACACGGTCATGGACCTGTCCACCGGCCGCAACATCCACACCACCCGCGAGTGGGTGCTGCGCAACTCCCCCGTCCCCATCGGGACGGTGCCGCTCTATCAGGCACTCGAGAAGGTCGACGGCCGCGCCGAGGAGCTGACCTGGGAGATCTACAAGGACACGGTCATCGAGCAGGCCGAGCAGGGCGTGGACTACATGACCGTCCACGCAGGCGTCCGCCTGCCGTTCGTCCCGCTCACCGCGAACCGCAAGACCGGCATCGTCTCGCGCGGCGGCTCGATCATGGCGGCGTGGTGCCTCGCGCACCACAAGGAGTCGTTCCTGTACGAGAACTTCGAGGAACTCTGCGAGATCCTCGCCGCCTACGACGTCACGTACTCGCTGGGCGACGGCCTCAGGCCGGGTTCGATCGCGGACGCCAACGACGAGGCGCAGTTCGCGGAGTTGAGGACTCTCGGGGAACTCAACACGATCGCCAAGCGTTTCAACGTACAGACCATGATCGAGGGCCCGGGACACGTCCCGATGCACAAGATCAAGGAGAACATCGACCTTCAGCAGGAGATCTGCGATGAAGCTCCGTTCTATACGCTCGGCCCGCTGACGACGGACGTCGCGCCCGCGTACGACCACATCACCTCCGGCATCGGCGCCGCGATGATCGCCTGGTGGGGCACGGCGATGCTCTGCTACGTCACGCCCAAGGAGCACCTGGGCCTGCCCAACCGGGACGACGTCAAGACCGGCGTCATCACCTACAAGATCGCCGCCCACGCGGCCGACCTCGCCAAGGGGCACCCCGGTGCTCAGGAGTGGGACGACGCGCTGTCCGACGCCCGCTTCGAGTTCCGGTGGGAGGACCAGTTCAACCTCGCCCTGGACCCGGACACGGCACGGGAGTTCCACGACGAGACGCTCCCCGCGGAGCCGGCCAAGACCGCCCACTTCTGCTCGATGTGCGGGCCGAAGTTCTGCTCGATGAAGATCTCCCACGACATCCGCCGTGAGCACGGCGGGAGCCAGCAGGAGATCGAGGAGGGCATGGCCCAGAAGTCGAAGGAGTTCGCGGCGGCCGGCAACAGGGTGTACCTGCCCATCGCGAACTGACCCAGGGCAGCCGAGAGGGCTCGCGCCCCCGAACCGTCCTGGACTCGGGGAGGCGGCGCGGACCCGGGTGTTCGACTTGCGCTCCCCCGGCGGACCCTCACGGGCCTCCCTGTTGCGGAGGGCGCAAGCCGAGCGTTACTCCGGCTGGTGTTCCGGGCCTCCGAAGTCCGGGCTGGTGTAGTCCGGGCTCGTGAAGCTCGGGCGCGGGCCGGGGGCCGGGCCGTCGTCCGGGCTGCTGAAGCCCGGGCGGTTGTAGCCGAGGTGCGGGATGCGGCTCGGCGCCGGCGGTGTCGTGCTGTGCAGTACCGCCGCGGCGCCGGGGTCGGCGAGTGCCTCCCGGAGGAACGGCAGGACGCCGCGTTCCAGAAGCGCCTCGCGCCAGGCTTCCCTGGCTCGGGCGACCTCCCCGCTCAACTCCCCGTACGGCCCTGCTTCGAGCGAGGGCCTGTTGCGCAGGGCGGTGAGCAGCAGCCCGACGGCGGCGACGAGGATCGCGGCCGCGGTCATCGCGCCGAACACCCATCCGGCGGTGATCATGGTCTTGCCGAACACCTGCTTGGAGTCGAGCGACTTGATGATGTAGCCGACGAGCAGGAAGATCACCGCGGCCGTGCCGGCCAGGACGGGGGTGAGGACGGCGGCGACGGCGACGGCGCCCGCACCGGCGGGCTCGGCTGCCTCGCCGAGGGTGGTGGCGAGCCCCATCGCGCCCGCACCCGACTCCGCGGAGCCGGATTCACGGGTGGACGGCGGGGTGGACGACGCCGGCTGGCGCAGTTCCTCGCGGACCTTCACGTAGTGCTGGTACTCGGTCGCCGCGGCCACCGTTATGAGTGCGGTGGCGTTCAGCGCCATGGTGCGCAGCTGTTCGGGGTTGAGCCGCTGACCTACAGCGGCCAGTTCCGGGCGGTTTGGGGCGGAGCGCAGCGCCTCATCGAGGACCCGCTCGTACTCCTGGCGGTCCTCGCTCAGCAGGTGCTGCGGAACGCTGTTCATGTGCATCCCCCGATGCTCCGTAGGGCTTGGGGCTCGCATGACAACGAGCCGTCGGGCAGAAACGGAGGGGAGCCTGCTACGGATAAGCCGATGGTAGAGCGGTGACGGCACGCGGTGACAGGGGGTTTCCGGAAATTGGGCCCTGGCCTGCGCCGTTTATCGCGATTCCTCCGTGGGGGTCGCCTGCCCTGTGAACGTTCAGATATCCAGGGGAAGTTGCTGGACCAGCAGTTTTCCGGCCATGGTCACTCCGCCGTCCATGGCGATGGCCAGACCATCGGCGTAGACGTGCGGCCCTTCGACCACGGGCCCCGCGCTGTCCTCGCCGTCCTCGGAGCCGACTTCGCCCAGCAGATACGGAATGGGGCTGTGACCGTGAACGATGCGGGCGCCGCCGTACGTATTCAGCAGGGAGCGTACGGCGTCTGCACCACCCTCGTCGCGGAAGGAGAACCGCTTGGTGAACTTGCGGAACATGTCCCAGCACTCGTCCGCGTCGTTGCGCGTGAGCGTTTCGCGGACCGTGTCGTTGACCGCCTCGATCGAGTCGCCGTAGTCGAGGTAGGCGGTGGTGTCGGAGTGGACGAGCAGATAGCCGTCGACCTCTTCGACGGCGTCGAGGCGGGCCATCCACTGGAGGTGGTGGTCCTGGAGGCGGTCCATGTCGGTCTTCTGGCCGCCGTTGAGCAGCCAGGCCGCCTGGAAGGTGGCAGTGCCCGCACCGGAGTTGACGGGGGTGTCGCCGAACCGCTTGGCGCCGAGCAGCAGCAGCTCGTGGTTGCCCATGAGGGCCTTGCAGTAGCCGCCGGCCGCGGCGGCCTCCGCGG
Organism: Streptomyces sp. NPDC047043; assembly: GCF_040644055.1. Lineage (NCBI taxonomy): Bacteria > Bacillati > Actinomycetota > Actinomycetes > Kitasatosporales > Streptomycetaceae > Streptomyces > Streptomyces sp. NPDC047043. The sequence continues at coordinate 3,383 of NZ_JBEYVO010000019.1, read as the reverse complement.
ACAGCCGCATCACGAGGTCGATGACGCCGATGCCGTCGGGACCGCGGTCGGTGAAGTCGCCGAGGAACCACAGCCGGGAGGTGCCCGCGCTCCAGTTCCCGGCGGCGTCGATGAGGCCCTGCTGCTGGAGGGCGGCCACCAGCTCGTCGAGATAGCCGTGCACGTCTCCGACGACGTACAGCGCACCCGCGCCCTCTCCTTGCTGAGGGGCCGCCAGGGACGCGGGGTCGACGCTCACCTGAAGCGTGTCACCGCGGTTGATGACGGGCAGGTCGCGCTGCGTCGGTGTGTATCCCTCCGGGACGTCTGCCGACCCGTCCAAGGGTCTGGCGACGTCGCCGGGGAGCGTGCTGTGGCCGTACGGACCGGTCTCGTGGACGTACGCAGGTACCCGGAAGTCGCGCAACGTCGCCGTCCGCTCCACCTCGGGTCCCTGACCGGCCCCCTGAGTCATCAGACCCCTCCACCATCGCGCCGCATCTGCACCGCGTCGGACTGCCTGGTCGCAGCGGCCCGCGGTGTCGTGGGCCCATCATAGGAATGCGGATCGCGCCATGTGATGACCCAGGGGTGGTGAATCGGAGCAAGAGTCCTGTTCACCGCGGCATTCGCCCCGATTGGGCAGGGCTTCGACCGCCTGCTGACAGCGCTTGTTCTATTCCTCTTCGGGTGATCGGGGAGGGCTGACCGTCGTGCGCGGCGGACGCCGCTGGGACGAGGTGCGCACGATCAGCTCCGTCGGTATCACCTGCTCGACCGGTTGGTCCGATTCGACCCCCTCGATGGCGTCGATGAGGAGCTGGACCACGGCCGTGCCGATCCGGCGCGGCTTCAGTGAGAGCGTGGTGATGGGCGGTTCGGTGTTCGCGTACACGGTGGACTCGCTGCAGCACACAAGAAGCAGGTCGTCCGGTACGCGCAGACCGTAGCGGCGGGCGGCGGCGAGCAGGTCGGTGCCGTTCGGGTCGAACAGTCCGTAGACGGCGTCGGGCCGGTCGGGCCGGGCGAGCAGCCGGTCGGCGGCGACGGCGCCCGCGCACGGGTCGTGCGCCGGGTAGGCCTCGTACACCGGGTCCTGGCCGACGCGTTCGCACCAGCGCAGGTACGCCGTGGTCGACAGATGGGTGTACGTGTCCGTCGTCGTCCCCGTGAGCAGGCCGATGCGGCGGGCGCCTGCGTCGGCCAGGTGATCGAGGATGCCGAGTACGGCGGCCTCGTGGTCGTTGTCGACCCACGCGGTGACCGGGAGCGAGCCGGCCGGGCGGCCGTCGGAGACGACCGGTAAACCCTGCCGGACCAGTTCGCTGACCACCGGGTCCTGGTCGGAGGGGTCGATGACCACCGTGCCGTCCAGTGCGACGTTCGACCACACGTCGTGGCGCGAGGTCGCGGGGAGGATCACGAGGGCGTAACCGCGGGCGAGCGCGGCCGAGGTGGCGGCGCGCGCCATCTCCGCGAAATACGCGAACTCGGTGAAGGTGAAAGGTTCATCCCCGTACGTCGTCACGGTCAGGCCGATGAGGCCGGACTTGCCGGTACGGAGGGTTCGGGCCGCCGCCGACGGGCGATAGCCCAGCCGGTCGGCGACCTCGCGGACATGGCGTCGGGTGGCGTCCGGGAGCCGGCCCTTGCCGTTGAGGGCATCGGAGACGGTTGTGATGGAGACTCCGGCGGCGGCGGCCACGTCTCTGATGCCCGCCCGGCCCGGCCGGCTGCCTCGGCGTGAGGTTTCCGCGCGGCTCACCTGGTGCTTCCCTGCTGCTGTCATGGCGAGCCGATAGTAGGGCTCATGCAGTGGGGTAGGGCGGACGCATATGCACGCGTTGACAGGCACGTTTCTGCATGGTCATTTATCGTCAACTACCTTTGAAACAAAGTCAGTTGAACGATCCAATGGTGCTACGTGACTTGTCGGCACGCATGAGCCTGCCAAGTGTCCGATGTTTCGAAGAGGTCTCAACTCACCTGGACGGGTGATGCGCGCCAGGGCGTGAGCCACCGGCGCGCAGATATATGTGATCGCGCCCCCCGATTCGTCTGCCTTGGTGCGTGATGCCCCTGATGCGCGTGTGACGGGTGGGGTGAAGCTCCCCGGCAGAGGAGGTCTGCCCTCAGCTGTACGCAGCGGCGCCGAATCCTCATAAGGTGAGCAGTATTGGAAGCCGGTGGTGGTCACGAGGAGGACTGCGGTGAGCGAGACGAGCCCCAAGCTGCGCGCCGAGCTGGAGGGTATCCCCACCTACAAGCCGGGCAAGCCCGCCGCGGCCGGTGGCCCGGTGGCCTACAAGCTGTCCTCCAACGAGAACCCCTATCCGCCGTTGCCCGGCGTGATGGAGACCGTGACGGCCGCGGCCTCGTCCTTCAACCGCTACCCGGACATGGCGTGCACGGGCCTGATGAACGAGCTGTCGGACCGCTTCGGCGTCCCGCTCACCCACCTGGCCACCGGCACCGGGTCGGTCGGCGTCGCCCAGCAGCTGATCCAGTCCACCGCCGGCCCCGGCGACGAGGTGATCTACGCCTGGCGGTCGTTCGAGGCGTACCCGATCATCACGCAGATCAGCGGCGCGACCTCGGTGCAGGTTCCGCTGACGCCGGGCGACGTGCACGACCTGGACGCGATGGCGGACGCCGTCACCGACCGGACGCGCCTGATCTTCGTCTGCAACCCGAACAACCCGACCGGCACGGTCGTGAAGCGGGCCGAGCTGGAGCGGTTCCTGGACCGCGTGCCGAGCGATGTGCTGGTCGTGCTGGACGAGGCCTACCGCGAGTTCATCCGCGACGTCGAGGTGCCGGACGGCGTGGAGCTGTACCGCGAGCAGCCGAACGTCTGCGTGCTGCGTACGTTCTCCAAGGCCTACGGCCTCGCGGGTCTGCGTGTCGGCTTCGCGATCGCCCACGAGCCGGTGGCCGCCGCGCTCCGCAAGACGGCGGTGCCGTTCGGGGTGAGCCAGCTTGCGCAGGACGCGGCGATCGCCTCCCTGCAGGCCGAGGACGAACTGCTCGGCCGGGTCGGCTCGTTGGTGTGCGAGCGGTCCCGTGTGGTCGACGGGCTGCGTGCCCAGGGCTGGACGGTGCCCGAGACCCAGGCCAACTTCGTGTGGCTGCGGCTGGGGGAGCGCACGGTCGCGTTCGCGCAGGCATGCGAGCAGCACGGCGTGGTGGTCCGGCCGTTCCCCGGCGAGGGTGTGCGCGTGACGGTCGGGGAGACCGAGGCGAACGACATCTTCCTGAAGGTGGCGGAAGGGTTCCGCAAGGAGTTCTAGGCGTCCGTGGGCCGTGGACCTAGGGCGTTTCGTTTAGATCATCGGATCGTTGGTCTGGTGTGTCGTTGAGTGATGCGCAGTGGGCGCGGATCGAGCCGTTGCTCCCGGACCGGA